>DATJUT010000068.1 GCA_035502185.1 Gemmatimonadales bacterium | reverse complement strand
CCACTTCAGTACCTGCCGTCGAGCAGCTGATCTGCGCTCCGAATTCTGGCGACTTCCGGCTCCGTAGGTTATTACCTCCGCCGTGCACGACTCCGTCATCCCCACGGTACGGCCGTTGTTTCGCGCCCTGGCCACGACTTTCGTCCCCGAGGCCGCTTCGCTGGACGAGCGCGGCTGGGCCGAGGCGGAGCAGATCGTCGCGGAGTTCCTCGCCGGGCGCCCGGCCGGCGTTCGCCGGCAGCTGACGCTCCTGCTCCGTCTGCTCGACTTCCTGCCCCTGCTCCGCTGGGGCCGGCGCTTCCGCTCGCTCGACGCCGCGCACCGCGAGCAGTTCCTCGCGGCGATGCAGGACGCGCCGCTGCTGCTCCTCAGGCGCGGCGTCTGGGGGGTGCGCACCCTCGCCTTCATGGCCTACTACGCGCGGCCGGCGGCCGCGGCCGCCATCGGCTACCGTGCCGACCCGCGCGGCTGGGAGGCGCCGGGGCGCGCGGCACCGGGCCCGGCGACGCCGCGGCGGGTGGCCGGCTCGTGATCCGGCGCGACTACGACGTGGTCGTGGTCGGCTCGGGGGCCGGCGGCGGGACGGTGGCCCAGGAGCTGGCGCCCCTGGTGAAGGACGGGGTGCGGGTGCTGGTGCTCGAGCAGGGGCCGCGCCTCGCCGACGCCGAGTTCACCGGCCGCGAGCTGGAGATGGCCGACGCACTCTACGAGGACGGCGGCGCCTTCCTCACGAGCGACGGCGCGATGACCCTCGCGTTCGGACGCGCGCTGGGCGGCTCCACCGTGGTCTACACCGGCACGTCGCTGGTCGCACCGGAGCGCGTCATCCGCGGCTGGGCCGTGCCGGGCCTCGAGCACGCCGACGTGGCGCGCCGGTCGGCGAAGTTCGCCGCCCAGAACGACGTCCACCTGCTGGAGCCCGACCTCATCAACGACAACAACCGCCTGTTCGTCGAGGGATGCCGGGCGGCCGGCCTCGCGGCCGAGCAGTTCCCGCTCAACGTGAAGGGCTGCAAGGGCTCGAGCCTGTGCAATCTCGGCTGCCCCAACGCGGCCAAGATGGGGACGGCCCGTGTCCAGCTGCCGGCCGCGCAGTCGGCAGGGGTGCAGATCGTGACCCGAGCCGAAGTCCTCAGCATCCGGGATCACGCACTGTCCGTCGTGGTGCGGGCCGGGCGGGAGGGCGAGAAGGGCGCGCCGTCGGAGTGGGAGCCCGGCCAGTACGAGGTGCGCGCCCGGGTGGTGGTCGTCGCCGGCGGCGCGGTGGGCTCCCCCGCCCTGCTGCTGCGCTCGGGCTTCGGGTCGCGGCTTCCCGCCCTCGGCGCCGGGTTCACCTGCCACCCGGCGCACATCCTGGTGGCGGAGCACGAGCGGCCGATCACCAACGACGTGGGCCATCCGAAGAGCTACTACCTGGACCGCGCGGCCGCCGAGGGATACGTGCTCGAGACCTGCATGTACTTCCCGTTCACGACCGCGAAGAACCTCACCGGCTTCGGGCCGGCGCACGGCGCGCTGATGCGCGCCTTCCCGCGCCTGCAGATGATCCTGGTGCTGGCGTGCGACAAGGCGGTCCCGGGGAACCGCGTGGGGGTCGACCGGGCGGGCAAGCCGGTGGTGCACTATCGCTTCACGCCGCAGACGGTGGAGGCCCTCGTCCGCGCCACCCGGACCTCGGCGAAGATCTTCTTCGCGGCCGGCGCCCTGCGGGTGCACGCACCTTCGGCCGACCCGCCGCTCATCGAGCGGCGCGACGCCGGGCGCGTGGACGCGCTCGTCGCCGCGCGGCACTTCCGCACCGGCAAGGTGTCGGTCTCGGCGGCGCACCTGATGGGCGGGTGCGCGATGGGGTCGGTCGGCGAGGTCGCCCGATCGGTGACCGACGCCTGGGGCCGCGTGCACGGCGTGCCGTGGCTCCGGGTGGCCGACGCGAGCCTGTTCCCCGACTCGCTCGAGATCAACCCCTACCTCACCATCATGGCGCTGGCCGATCGCGTGGCGGAGGGGATCCGCTCCGAGGCGCGCGACCTGCTCGGCGCCGGAGACGTCCGCTCGTGAAGCTGACCGGCGGCCAGATCGTCGTCCGCGCCCTCGAGGACGAGGGCGTCCCCTTCGCCTTCGGCATCCCGGGCACCCACAACATCGAGCTGTACGACGCGCTCGCCGCGGCGACGCGGGTGCGCCCGGTGCTCGTCACCGACGAGCAGAGCGCGAGCTTCATGGCCGACGCCGTGTGGCGCGCCTCGGGACGGCTCGCCTGCGCGAACGTGGTGCCGGGCGCGGGCCTCACCCACGCGATGAGCGGGATCGGCGAGGCGTACCTCGACTGCGCCGCGATGCTCGTGCTCGGCTGCGGGATCCGCCGCGACACCGGCCGGGCGTACCAGCTGCACGACGTGGATCAGGCCGCGATGGTGCGGCCGGTGACCAAGGCGCAGTTCCGGCCGATGGACGGCGAGGAGCTGTACGCCGTGATCCGGGAGGCCTGCCGCATCGCGCGCGAGGCGCCCGCCGGTCCGGTGTTCGTGGAAGTTCCGGCGAACCTGTACCTGTTCACGCACGACTGCTCGTTCGCGGTGCCCGCACACCCTACGCCCCACACCCCGCGCGCTGCCGAAGTCCAGCGTGCGGCCGACCTCCTCGCCGCCGCCAGGCATCCTCTCCTCTACCTCGGCCTCGGTGCCGCCTCCGCCGGCTCCGACCTCGTCGCCCTCGCCGAGCGGCTCGAGGCGCCGGTCGCCACGACCTTCCAGGGCAAGGGCGTCTTCCCGGAGTCGCACCCGCTCGTGCTGTGGCCCGGATTCGGCGACGCCGCGCCGCCGTTCGCGCGCCGGGCCGCCGACGGCTGCGACGCCACGCTCGCCATCGGCTGCCGGTTCGGCGAGGTCGCCACGGGGAGCTACGGCCTCGCGGTGCCGCGCCCGCTGATCCACGTGGACGCCGACCCGGGCGTGTTCGGCCGGAACTACCCGGCCGATGCCACCGTCACGGGCGACGCCGGCGCCGTGGTGCGGGCCCTGCTCGGCACGCTCGGCGCCAAGCCGAGGAACGACGCGCTGCGCGACCGGCTCCGCGAGGACCACGCCGGCCTCGCGCGGGAGCGCGCCGGCGCGGCGGACACCGGCCGGGTCTCGCCGTATCGCCTGCTCGGCGCCCTGCAGGAACGGTTCGGCCCCCGGACCGTCTTCACGGCCGACAGCGGCAACGGGACGTTTCTCGCGGTGGAGACGCTGCGCCTGGACGAGCCGGGCAAGTTCCTGGCGCCGATCGACTACTCGTGCATGGGCTACGCGGTGCCCGCGGCGATCGGGGCCAGGCTCGCCCGGCCCGATTGCCCCGTCGTGGCCCTCGCCGGCGACGGCGCCTTCCTGATGACCGGGCTCGAGCTGCTGACCGCCGCGCAGCTGGGCGCCGCGGTCGCGGTGTTCGTGCTGAACGACGGCGAGCTGGCGCAGATCGCACAGTTCCAGGACCTCGCGCTCGGCCGCAAGACGGCGAGCGTGCTCCCGGATCTCGACCTCGAGGCGCTGGCACGCGCGCTCGGCGTCGAGTTCACGCGCCTGGCGAGCGACGCCGAGATCCCCGGGGTCCTGGCGCACGTCGCCTCCGTCACCGCCGCCGGCCGCCCGGTGCTCGTGGACACCGCCATCGACTACTCGACCAGGACGTATTTCACCCGCGGCGTCGTGAAGACGACCTTCCTGCGGCTGCCGTGGAAGGACCGGCTGCGGTTCGTGGGGCGGGCGGTGCTGAGGAAAGTCGGTGGGTCGTAGGTTGTAGGTTGTGGGTTGCAGGCCGCGGACCTCTCTCACCCACCACCTGCCACCCATCAACACCCGTCTCGCCCGTCTAGAACCACACCCGCATCCCCAGCGTCGGCCCGTGGAACGGCGTCCCGACGCCGACGCGGGTCCAGCGGTATCCGGCCTGGAGCTCCACGCGGCCGATGAACACCGATCCGCGACCCATCAGGTCCACGAAGCCGGTGCCGAACGCGGGCCCACCCTGCCAGGTCAGGGCCGCGAACCGGGCGTCGGCGGCGACGCCGAGCGGCCGCCCCGGGAAGAGCTGCACGCCGAGGTCCAGCTCGGGTCCGGCCGCGCCGTGCAGGTTGTCGGTGACGACCGCCTGCACCGCGAGGCCCGCCTTGAAGTACCCGATGTCGCCCAACGGCCCCAGGCCGTCCACGGCGACGCGCCCGAGGTGCAGGTAGTCGGTCCCGTCCGGCATCGGCTCGCGGTAGAACGAATACTCCGCCGACAGCAGCGCCCAGGCGTAGGCGGCGTCGAAGGTGAACTGTCCGGCACGCAGCGTGGATCCGTCGTCCCGGAAGTAGGCCGCGCCGACGCTCGCGAACTCGCGGCCGGTGGTCACGTCGCGCAGCACGAAGGTCGAGACGTCCCGGGGCCGCGCGTACGGGTAGGCGAGATAGCCCTGGCTCGGCGGCTCCGGCGGCGGTGCCGCGCTGTCGGACGGCACGGTCTGCGTATGGGCCATCACGTGGAACAACCCGCGCACCAGGTGGAAGAGGAACCCGCCACCGCCATCGCCGTCGTCGTGGTCGTGGTGGCCCTCGCGGCCCTTCGTCGCGTTGCGGGCGGATTGCTCGACATCGTCGATCTTGCCCTTGTGCTCGTCCTGGGAGCGGAGCCGGCCGGGCAGCGCCAGGCTCACGAGGATCGCCAGCACGAGCGGGACGAGACCGGTCGGGACGAATCGTGGCGTCTTCATGCCCCATCGAACCGGCATTCACCGTGCCGAGCCGGTGGTCGGGCGTCAAGCAAGCGTCAACACCCGGCGGCTCAACACATTCTCGGCTCCCTGCCCCGAGCCCGCGCCGGCGCGCGTGTCCCTCTTCCGGGACACCCCGGCGTGCGCACCCGACACACGAGCGACGCGCGCGGCTCGCGCGACATTCGCTTGACAACCCGCGTGGGCCGCGGCGAAGCTACGCGCCACCCTTCCCCGGAGCCGCTGGATGGCCACCGCGCGCCAGGCCGCGCCGCTCGACCTCGCCGCCGCCCTGCTCACGGCGCTCGCCACGAGCGAGCGCATCACCCAGTACCTCCTCGAGAGCCTGCCCGCCGCCGCGTGGCGCGCGGAGCCGCCGGGCGGCGACGGCCGCACCGTGGCCGCGATCGTCGCCCACGTGCACAACGTGCGGCTGATGTGGCTGAAGGCGGCCGCGCCCGGCGGCAAGCTCCCCGCGCAGCTCGACCGGCTGAAGGTGACGAGCGACCAGGCGCGCAAGGCGCTGGCCACCAGCCACGCGGCCGTGGCGAAGCTGGTGGCGTCGTCGCTCGCGTCGGGCGGCAAGGTGAAGAACTTCCCGCCGGACGTCGCCGCGTTCGTGGCCTACCTGATCGCCCACGAGGCGCACCACCGCGGGCAGGTGTGCATGCTGACCCGGCAGCTGGGCCACCGGCTCCCCAACCAGGTCACCTTCGGGATGTGGGAGTGGAACGCGAGAAGAAAAGAAGCGGGGGTGGGGGACTGACGACCGGGGTTCGGGGCTGGGGTCTGGGGATTGGCGCCCCAAACCCCAACCCCCAATTCCCAAACCCTTACCCCAGTCTCTACCCCAGTCTCTCCAGCCTCTGCCTGATCCTCGGATTGTCCGGGAACTGCTTGACCAGACCCTGCAGCACCGCCCGCGCCGAGTCCTTCAGGCCGGCGGCGACGTACGCGTCGGCCCGCGCGAAGCCGACCCGCATCCTCAGGAAGGCCTGCGAGTCGGGCACCACGATCCGGTCGAGGGCCGCGAGGGCCGCGTGCGGGTCCTTGCGATCCTCCATCAGCGACTGCGCGGCCACCAGCTGCACCTCGACGTTCCCCGGATCGCGCCGCGCCAGCTCCGTGATGAGCGAGTCGGCCTGGGCGCCGCGGTGCGCGCCGCGGGCCAGCATCGCCTCCTCGAACAGGCCCGCCGTCAGGAGGCGGTGCACGTCCGCCGTGTCCCCGGTCCTGAGCCCCGGACCCCCCGCGTAGGCGTACACGAGGTCGCCGCCTCGGTCCGCGGCCTTGTAGACCGCCCCGACCGCGGCGAGGCAGGCCACGGCCGACGCGATCTCGGCGTAGCGGCGCCACCGCGCGCTCCGGACCAGGGCGAGCCCCACGATCTCCAATCCGGCCACGACGAGGAGCGCGTCACGGGCCCACTCCCCGGCGCCCTCGTGCGCCTGCACCGCCGCGCGCACGCCGGGGATGCGCTCGGGGCGGTCGTGCGCCTGGCGCCCCGACTCCGCCGCCAGGACGGCGGCACCGGCGGCGAGGATCAACAGCGTGGCCGCGGCCGGCCGGGTGAAGGCGAGGCTTCCGGTGAGCGACGTCCAGCGGAGGAGCGCGCCCACGATGGCGAGCGCGATCACGAAGTGGACGATCTCGGGATGGAAGGCCGCGATGTGGGGCATCGGTCGTTTCGTTCGGGAGAGGTCGTATGATCACCGGTCCGGTCGGGCGGAGCAAGCTTGACATCACCAACCTCGCCTGCCCAAGCTTGCGCATGCCCGTGAACGACACTTGGCACCGGGAGCACCCCATGCCAACCCGCGCGTCCCTGGCGCAGCGGGTGGCGTGGCACCAGGCGCACGCGACGCACTGCGGCTGCCGCCCGATTCCACCCGACATCATGATCGAGATCGACCGCCTGGAGCGCTCCAGGGGCAAGAAGACCTACCGGCCGCGGTGAGCGCTCCGGACCCGACGCGGTCCGCCGCGCCCGAGCGCGCGCCGTTCGCCGCGCGGACGGTGCTCGCGCTGGCCGGCGCGACCCTGCTGCTGCACCTGGTCACCAACCTCGTCACCGGGTACGGCATCCACCGCGACGAGTTCCTCTACTTCGCGATGGGCGATCACCTCCGGCTGTTCCGGATGGACTTCCCGCCGGGCATCGCCGTGCTGTCCGCCGCGTCCCGGTTCCTGCTCGGCGACTCGCTGGTCGCCCTGCGACTGGCGCCGGCCCTCGCCGCCACGGCCATCGTCGTGCTCGCGGCGCTGCTCGCCCGGGAGCTGGGCGGCGGTCGCTGGGCGCAGGGCTTCGCCGCGCTCGCGGTCGCGGGCAGCGTGTTCTTCCAGCGCGCCGGCAACCTGTTCCAGCCCGTGATCCTCGATGCGCTGTGGTGGACCGCGGGCTGCTACGCGCTGGCGCGGCTGTGCCGCGCCGAGGGGCCGGCGGGCCCGTGGTGGGGCCTGCTCGCGCTGGCCGGGGGCATCGGGCTGTTCACCAAGTTCAGCATCCTGTTCTTCGGGTTCGGCGTGCTGGTCGCGCTCCTGGCCACGCCGTGGCGGCGCACCCTGCTCACCCGCTGGCCCTGGCTGGTGCTGCTCGTCGCGCTGGCGCTCGGGAGCCCGAGCATCGTCGGCCAGATCGCGCTCGGCTGGCCGCTGGCGGGCCAGATGCGCACCCTGCAGCACGACCAGCTCGCGCACGTGTCGGTGGCCGGGTTCTTCCTCGTCCAGCTCATGTTCGGGCCGGCCATGCTGGTCGGCGCGTGCGGCCTGCTGGCGCTCCTTTTGGCGCCGGCGCTGCGGCCGTTCCGGCTGGTGGGGTGGACGTGCCTGTCGGTGTGGGTGGTGCTGATCGCGCTGCACGGCAAGGCCTACTACGTCGGCGCGACGTATCCGGTCCTGTTCGCCGCCGGCGCCGCCGCGCTCGAGCGGCTGCGCTCGCCGCGCCTCGGGGCGCATCTCCGCGGCTGGGCGGCCGGCCTCACCGCCGCGTACGGGGTGCTGGTCCTGCCGCTCGGCGTGCCGCTCCTGCCGCCCGCGGCGATGGAACGCTACGTTCACACCATCGGGGCCACCGAGGCGCTGCGCGACAACCAGGGACAGTACCTGCGGCTGCCGCAGGACTACGCGGACATGCTCGGCTGGCAGGACCGCGTGAGGGCGCTGGCCACGGCCTACGTCGCGCTCCCGCCGCTGGAGCGCGCGCAGGCGGTGATCATCGCCAACAACTTCGGCGAGGCGGGCGCCGCGGAGTTCTACGGGCCGAAGATCGGCCTGCCGCCGGTGGTGTGCGCGCAGGGGTCGTACTGGTTCTTCGGACCCGGCACGCGGCCCGGCGTCGTGGCGATCACCATCGGGGAGGGCCGCGAAGGCCTGCGACGGCTGTACGACTCCGTCGAGGTCGCGGGCCGCCTGACGAATCCGCTCACGGTGCGCGAGGAGCAGGTGCTGACGGTGTACGTGGCCCGGCGACCGAGGGAGACGCTGCAGGAGGTGTGGACGCGGGTGGCGGGGAGATACTGAAGGGTGAGAGGTGAGGGGTGAGAGGTGACTTCTCACAGTTTCAACGCAGATCAACCGCCTGCCTCACCACCAGCGCCCATCGCCCCGCCGTGACGACCGGCCCGAACCTCCCCGCCACCGCGATCTCCGTGACCTCTCCGCGCGTCGAGCGCGTGCTCCCCAGTCGCAGGGCGAGCCCAGCGTCGCCGGCGGCCCGAGGCCGCTCATCCGGGTACCACGCCCCGCCCCACTCGACGAACGGCGCGATCCCCAGGCCCACCAGGCCCAGGAAGTCGTTCGCCACGAGGAAGCGGTCCTCGGCGACCGCCCAGTAGCGCCGGGTTCCGGTGAAGGCGTGCGCCGGATAGGCCCGCGGCCCGTCCAGGTCGAGCCACAGATCGAACTCGGTGCCGGGCGCGATCCGCCGCGCCGCGCCGCCCTCCGCGTGCACCACCAGGGTCTGCCGCGGCAGCCGCTGCGTCGCCACCGTCATCGCGGCGTCGGCCCGCCCCGAGTCGAGGCCCGCCGCGCCGAGCACGCCGTCCGCATCGAGGTGCAGCCAGGCGAAGCCGTCCCGCCACGCGGTGCCCCACCGCGCGGCGACCGACGGCCCGACGCCGGCGCGGCCGGCGCGGTACCCGAATCCGGCCGGGGCCGCCCATGCGCCGACGAACAGGCGGCTCGAGACGTCCACGTCCTCGGGTCGGTCGTACTGGTCGAGGCTCCGTGCCACCACGAAGCGGCTGCGGCCCAGCTCGAGCCCGAGTCCGGCGGCGACGCTGAGCGAGTCGCCCGGCCGGCTCCCGCCGTAGCGCGCGAAGCTCTCGCGCCTGAGCTGCGCGAACGCGTCCAGGCGCACGTAGTCGTGATCGGTCGCCCGCAGCGCGACGCCGCCGGAGAGCGCGAGCCGCAGCGCCCGGCGCTCCAGGCTGTCGGCGAGGGCGCCGTCGCGGAAGCTGAGCACCCGGGTCGTCCCCGCCTCGCCGTTGGTGACCAGCGCCGCCGGCGCCGCCGTCTCGTAGAACGGGACGCCGTACGCCCAGTACGCCGCCCGGCCGTCGGACAGGTCGAGCAGCCACAGGTCGAGGCTCGCGCGCCGCAGCCCCAGGCCCGGCGAGTGCGTCAGCAGCTCCCACTCGCTGCGGTCGGGCGTCTTCTGGTACAGCGCCTGCACCGCGTTCGCCGTGCCCAGGGCGTTCTTCTCCACCACCCCGAGGTTCCAGGTCACCGAGCCCGCGGAGGAGGAGAACCCGCCCTGGGGCCGCGTGCTCCACCCGTCCGCCGTCGTGACCAGCAGGCCGAGCCGCCCGTCCACGCGGCCGGTGTCCAGCTCCACGTCGCGGAACACCCCGAGCCCCCGCAGCGCGCGGGCGCTCTCCACCGCCCGCGCGGAGTCGTAGCGGTCGCCCTGGTCGAGGAACAGCGTGCGGCGGATCACCCACGGCCGCGTCCTGACGTGCAGCGCGTCGCCCACGCGCGCCAGCAGGCCCGGGGCGTCGCCCAGCGGCTCGAAGATGTTGCGGTTCACGACAACGATGGTGTCGATGGTCTGCGCCGGCAGCCGGACCGCGAGGCCGCCCGCCAGCGCCGCGGCGGCCAGCAGCCGGCGGATCAAAGACCGGTCATGCCGGTCACCAGCAGACTGCGCGGCGCTCCTTCGTTCCGCTCCAGCACGTCCACGTACCGGGCCTGGAGCAGGTTGGAGACCTTGGCGAGGAAGACGACGCCCTTCACCCGCAGGCCGAGGCGGAGATCCACCAGGGTGATGTCGCCGCGGGGATCGAGCGGGTACAGGAGTACCTGCTCGAGCCGGCTGCGGTAGCGCACGTCCAGGCCGGCCAGTCCGCCCAGCAGGTCCACCGAGGCCGTGGCCGTGTGCCGGGAACGGTACGGCAGCGGCAGGCCGGTGGAGTCGTCGCGGGTGTCCAGGTACAGGTAGCTCAGGGTGAGGTCCACCCGCCGCGCGGCCACGCTCAGCTTCGCCGTCGCGTCCACGCCCCGCACCACCGCGCGCTCCACGTTCTGGAAGCTGAAGGCCAGGAGCTGCCCCGGCACCGCCGCCGGCCCGATGAGGTCGCGGTACCAGGACTGGAACGCCGCGCCGTCGAGCCACAGCCGGCCCAGGCTCGCCGTCCCGCCGATCTCCCCCGACCACGCGGTCTCGCCGTGGAGCGCCGGGTTCGGCAGCACCTGGACGCCCTGCTGGGCGGTCTTCACGAACTGCTCGATCGCGCTGGGCGCGCGATAGCCGCGGCCGAACGAGGCCCGCAGCGCGAGCGGCCCGTCGGGACTGAACGCGAGGCCGAGCTTCGGGTTCACCGTCTCCTCGGCCTTCCCGCCGTCCACGTGGTGGTAGTCGAACCGCAGGCCCGCGGTGGCGTGGAGCGAGGAGGCCAGCGCCCACTGCTCCTGGGCGTACGGCGCGCCGTCGGTGGTCCACTTCTTCCCGTAGTACGAGGAGCTGAGCGCCGTGCCGGCCACGTCGAGGCCGACCGTCACCGCGTGCTCCGAGCCCGGATTGAAGGTCAACAGCGTGTTGACGCCGGAGCGCGCGGCGTTGTGCCAGTTGTTGCTGTCGTGCATGTGGTCGCGCACCGCCGTGTACGTCAGCGACGGCTCGATCTGCAGCATCGCCTGGCTTCCGGCCAGCGCCGCGTACCGGCCGCCCACCAGCACGTGCACGTTGTGGTTCCAGTCGCCGAGCGCGGAATCGGGGACCTGGTAGGGCTGCGCGGGCGACAGCCAGCTGCTGAACTGCCCCGCGTCCAGGTCCGACAGCACGAGGTAGCCGTCCCAGGGGTGGGTGCTGCCCGGCATCGACGCGACCTTGGCCCGGAGCAGCCACCGGGTGAACTCGCCGTTCTGGTGGAAGCCGTCGGACTGCTCCGCCCCCAGCGCCAGCCGGACCCCCACCGCGCCGACCTGCCGCGAGTGCTGGACGTCCAGCCCGTAGTAGTCCGGCCGGGCGGCACCGTAGCGGAACGCGCTGGGCAGGTCGTACAGGCCGTAATGCACCTTCAGCGCGCTCGCGGGCCGTCCGTCGATCGGGGTGGTGATGAGGTTCACCACGCCGCCCATGGCCGAGCTGCCGTACAGGGCCGACTGGCTGCCCTTGACCACCTCGACCCGGTCGAGGTCGAGGATGGGCAGCGCCTCGTAGTCGATCTCCCCGCCGTCGCCGGTGAGGACCGGGTGGCCGTCGAGCAGCATCAGGACGCGGCTGCCGACGCCCTCCGACACGCCCGACGCCCCGCGCAGATCCACCTCGCCGTGGTTCATGTCGACGCCGGGGACGAACGGCAGCGCGTCCTGCACCTCGACCGCGCTGTGCGCGAAGATGTCGGTCCGGTCCTGGATGGCGACGCTCACCGGCGACTCGCCCAGCTTCTGGGCGCTGCCCGTGGCGGTGACGTTGATCCCGGAGAGCTGCAGGGCCACGGCGTCGAGGGCCACCCGCAGCTGGAGGGTGTCGCCCGCCGCCACCACGACGTCGGCCAGGACCGCGGGGGCGTAGCCCAGGGACAGCACCCGCAGGGTGTAGCGGCCGGGGGCGACGCTGGCCAGCGCGAACGCGCCCTGCTCGTCGGTCGTCGTGGCGAGCGGGGTGCCCAGCAGCAGCACGTGCGCGCCCGCGATCACGCTGTCGCTCCCGCGGTCGGTCACGACGCCGTGGATGTCGCCCGGCGCCGGCGGCTGCTGCGCCGCCAGGCGCGGCGCCGCCGCCGCGAGTGCCGCGAATACGGCCGCGAGGACGGCGTGGCGTGCGGCCATCAGGCTACGACGTCTTGGTCCAGACCACCGTGGCCGACTGGCCGCCGACGCTGCCCAGGAGCGTGAGCGTCGTGCCGACCAGGGAGAAGGTGCCGACGAACTGCTCGTTCCCGATCACCGAGTTCTCGCTGATGCACGACGTCCCCGTGATGGCGTAGGTGCCGCTGTCGTCCTGGGTCAGGAGCCCCGCGAGGTTGGCCCCGTAGGTGGCGGCGTGGAGCCGCAACGCTCCCGTCTCCGCCGGCGGCGTGAGGGCGGCGGCCGCGCCGAGCTGGAAGGACTGCAGCGCATACGTGCCCGCCAGCGACGGCGGCGTGCCGCTGCCGCAGCCGGACTCGCTGGTGGACTTGCAGGCGAACACGAACGCGCCGGCCGAGACGGCGGCGGCAGCCAACCAGACCTTCACACGCATCGTGCCTCCTCGAGCGAAAGGAACGTGGACCCGAACGGCAGGGGGCCGGCCAAGCACACCCGCCGGGCCCGGCGGCCGCCACGACGGTGCCGCCCGACGCCGGCTAGTTCTTGATCCAGACCCAGTCGACCACGTGGGTGCCGTCGTTGCCGTTCTCGCGGAGCGTCGTGACGTTCGACACCGTGGTCACCCGGATCGAGCCGCTGAAGTGCGTGGTGTCGATGCTGGACGTGAGGATGACGCAGGTCGCGCCCACGAACTGGTACGACCCCGTCTCGAAGACCGACTGGGTCGGCGGCGTGCCCGTCGACAGGGTCATGCTGTACTGGTAGGTGGACGCGGTCATCTGCAGCAGGCCGCTGGACTGCGGCGAGGACCACGTCTGCGACCCGAGGGTGTAGGTGGACAGCAGGTAGCTGCCCGACAGGTCGGGAGGGGTGCCCTTGCCGCAGTTGTTGCCGTTGGTCGGCGTGGAGCTGCATGCCGCGATCCCGAGCGCCACCGCGCTCAGAGCGGCTGCGGCCAGGGTGTACATGGAGCGCATCGCGCCTCCGGAGTGACGGACCGCCAGGCGACCAGGATGGTCACACCATCCAACGATATGCGTCGCGGGCGGGCTCCGCCACGCCCCCGGCGCCCTGGCCGCGCCGCCCGGCGCCCGCTAAGCTACGAGGTTCCCACCCGCCACCGGAGCACCCATGGCGATGGTCGACCTGCTGATTCCCGAGTTCGACGAGGAGATGGCCGCCACGCGGCGCATGCTCGAGCGCGTGCCCGACGGCCAGGCGTCCTGGCAGCCGCACGCCAAGTCCATGACGCTCGGCCGCCTGGCCACCCACATCGCGGAGGTCCCGGGCTGGGTCACGCGCTCGCTCCGCACGGACGAGCACGACTTCGCGCCTCCCGGCGGGCCGCCGTTCCAGCCGCGCGCGCTGGGCAGCACGGCCGAGATCCTCCAGCTGTTCGACCAGAACGTGGCGGAGGCGCGCCGGGCGCTGGCGGCGGCGCCGGACGCCGAGTTCGCCAGACCGTGGACCTTCAAGCGCGGAGGGCAGGTCATCTGGACCCGCCCGAAGCACGACGTGTTCCGCCGCATGGCCATGAGCCACATGGTGCACCACCGCGCGCAGCTCGGCGTCTACCTCCGCCTCCGGGAGGTCGCCATCCCGGGCATGTACGGCCCCTCGGCGGACGAGCAGCCGCCGCGACGCTGAGCGCGGCGCGGCCACCGGCGATCCTGAACGGAGCGAACGGCACGATGGAGACGCGGAAGCTCGGGAGTCAGGGGCTGACGGTGTCGGCCCTGGGGCTCGGCTGCATGGGGATGTCGGAGTTCTACGCCGGCCGCGACGACGCCGAGTCGGTCGCCACCATCCACCGCGCGATCGAGCTGGGCTGCACCTACCTCGACACGGCCGACGTCTACGGCCCGTGGACCAACGAGGAGCTGGTGGGGCGCGCGATCAGGGGCCGCCGCGACCAGGTGGTGCTGGCCACCAAGTTCGGGAACCTGCGGGGGCCCGACAAATCGTGGGCCGGGGTGAACGGCCGGCCCGAGTACGTGAAGCAGGCGTGCGACGCCTCGCTGCGGCGGCTCGGCGTGGACTACGTGGATCTCTACCAGCAGCACCGCGTGGACCGCACCGTCCCGATCGAGGACACGGTCGGCGCGATGGCCGGCCTGGTCGCCGCCGGCAAGGTGCGCTATCTCGGGCTCTCGGAAGCCTCGGCGGCGACGATCCGCCGTGCGCATCGCACCCACCCGATCACGTCGGTCCAGACCGAGTACTCGCTGTGGAGCCGCGACCCGGAGGCCGAGATCCTCCCGACCTGCCGCGAGCTGGGGATCGGCTTCGTCGCGTACAGCCCGCTGGGCCGGGGCTTCCTGACCGGGCGGTTCCGCGCCGCGGCCGACCTCGCCGCCGACGACTACCGCCGCGTCCACCCCCGCTTCCAGAGCGGGAACCTGGAGAAGAACCAGGAGCTGGTGCGCCGCGTCGAGGCGCTCGCGGCCGCGAAGCGGTGCACGCCCAGCCAGCTCGCGCTGGCCTGGCTGCTGGCCAAGGGCCCGGACATCGTCCCGATCCCCGGCACCAAGCGGCGGACGTACCTCGAGGAGAACCTGGGCGCCGTGCAGGTCGCGCTCGGCGCCGCGGACGTCGCCCGCATCGAGACGGCGCTGCCGGCGGATCTCGCCGCCGGCCCGCGCTACAACGATCAGGCGATGCGCTCGATCAACGGCTGAGGCCGCCGGGGCCGGCGGCTAGGAGCCCGCGGACGGGGCCCCCGCGGCCGGCAGGCCGACCGTGAAGACGGTGCGCCCCGGCCGCGACTCCACCTCGATGGTCCCGTTGTTCCGGCTCACCAGCCGGCGCACGATGTCGAGCCCCAGGCCCGTGCCCTCGCCGACCGGCTTGGTGGTGAAGAACGGATCGAAGATGCTCCCGCGAATGGACTCCGGAATGCCGGGGCCGTCGTCGGCGACCCGCACCACCACCCTCCCGGCTTCCCGCTTCACGCTCACGTCCAGCCGGCCCCCCGGGTTCACGGCGTCGAGCGCGTTGTCGATCAGGTTCACCCACACCTGGTTCAGCTCGCCGCCGTAGCCTTCCACCCGGGGCAGATCCGGCTCGACCGCGACCTCGACGGTCGCGGACTTCCGCTTGACCTTGCTGCGCAGCACCGTGAGGGTGTCCGCCAGGCCCCGCTCGACGTCGATCGGCTGGGCGACCGTCTCGCGGTCCATCTGGGTGAAGCCCTTCACCGCCGCGACGATCTCGTGGATGCGCGAGGCGGCCGCTTCGATCTCCCGCGCCAGGGTGCGGGCCGCGCAGCCATAGGCCACCCAGCGCAGCGCCCCGTCGAGGAGCGGGCCGTCCAGCGACCGCGCCAGCTCGTCGAGCGCCGGGATCGTGACCGCCGTGTCGGCGAGCGGGCCGGCCACCGCGCCGTCGGCGCCGTGGGACTGCACCCAGTCGGCGATCGCGTCCGCGCGGTCGGCCTCCTCGATCGGCGAATGGGCCCCGGACCGGCGCCGGGCCAGACACGCGTCGCGCACCGCTTCCACCGCCGCTCGCTGCGCCGGGGTGAGGCCGGCCGCGCCCAGCGCCCGCGACGCGGCGTCGGACGCGCTCAAACCCTCGGACAGCGACTTCGCCGCGCGGATCACCGCGGAGGCGGGGTTGTTCAGCTCGTGCGCCAGGCCCGCCGCCAGCTTTCCCAGCGACTTCATCTTCTCGTCGTGCAGGTCGCTGCTGGTGAAGTGGCGCGCGCGGTCGAGCATCACGTGCACCAGCGCCGCGGTGACCTCGGGGCACTCCCGCATCATCTCGGGGAAGTGCTCCCGGTAGACGGTGAGCACCTCCGAGCGCTCCTCGAAGATCACGTCGCCCGGACTGGCCTTCATGCGGGAGTAGGGCAGCAGGCCCGACACGTCGCCGCCGCGCCACTCCATCACCTTGTGCCGCCCTTCCCCGCGGTCCACGTAGATCGCGAGGTGCCCGGAGAGGATGGCGTGCACCCCTTCCACCGCGCGGTAGACCGTCCCGTCCGCCTCCCCAGCCGCGACGAATCGCGCGCTCTTCTCGAACCGCCGCACGATCCCGTGCGCGGCCAGCCAGGCCAGCTCCTGCTCCGGGACGCCCCCGAGGGTGCGGTGCGCCTTGAGGCGCCGCACGATCTCGGCGGGCGGGACGTCCACCCGCTCGAACGGCCCGCTGCCCGGCCGGCTCACACCGTCTCCAGGTACTTGTGCACCATGCCGACGGCGGAGGAGCCCTCTCCCACGGCCGCCGCCACGCGCTTGCTCGAGCCATGGCGCACGTCGCCCGCGGCGAAGACGCCCGGCAAACTGGTCTCGAGCAGGAACGGGTCGCGCTCGAGCGGCCACGACGGCGGCCGCTTGCCGTCGGTCACGAGGTCGGGGCCGGTGAGGATGAAGCCGCCGGGATCGCGCTCCAGCAGGCCGGCCGCGAGGTCGGAGCGCGGGGTCGAGCCGATGAAGATGAACATCGCCGCCGCCTCGAGCCGGCGCGCGGCGCGCGCGGACCCGGTGACGACGTCGGCCGCCTCGAGCCGGTCCGTCCCGTGGACCGCCGTGACCTCGCACTCGGGGAGCACCTCGATGATGGGCGTGTCGGCGATCCGGTCCTGCAGGTACTGGGACATGCCCGCGGCGAGCGAGGCGCCCCGGATGAGCATCGTAACCTTGCGGGCGTGGCGGGCGAAGCTCAGCGCCGCCTGGCCCGCCGAGTTCGCGCCCCCGACGACCAGGACGTCCTGGCCGCGGACCGACCCCGCCTCGGTCAGCGCGGCGCCGTAGAACACGCCGGCGCCGGTCAGCGCCTCGATCCCCGGCACCTCGAGGCGGCGCACCTGCATCCCGCAGGAGAGGAGCAGCGCGTAGCAGGCCAGCTCGCCGCCGTCGTCCAGGGTCGCGACGCGGTACGGCCCGTCGACGCGGAGCTTCGTCACCTCGCGCGCCGTCAGCACCTCGGCGCCGAACCGCTTGGCCTGCGCCGTCGCGCGCCGGGCCAGGTCCGCCCCCGACAGCCCGCTCGGGAAGCCGAGGTAGTTCTCGATCGCCGCACTGGTGCCGGCCTGGCCACCGGGCGTCTCGCGCTCGATCAGCACCGTCCTGAGACCCTCCGACCCGCCGTAGACCGCCGCCGCCAGCCCGGTCGGGCCGCCGCCGACGATCAGCAGATCGTAGAACGGGCGGCTCGCGGTGGTCGCGAAGCCCACCTTCTCGGCGAGGGCCCGCGTGCTCGGCTCCACCAGCGCCGCGCCGTCGGGGAAGAAGACCACCGGCAGGCGCTTGAGGCCGGGGCTCAGCGCCTCCACCTGCGCGCGCGCGGCGGCGTCGCGCTCCACGTCGATCCACTGGTACGGCGTCTGGCTGCGGGACAGGAAGTCCTTCACCTCGTGACTCCTGGGCGACCACAGCGAGCCCGCCACCCGGATGCCCTCGAACGGCGGCCGGAACGACGCGAACCAGTCGTCGAGCAGGTCGTCCAGGACCGGGTAGAGTCGCTCGGCCGGGGGGTCCCACGGCTTCATGAGGTAGTGGTCGAGCTGGACCTGGTTGATGCCGGCGATCGCGACGTCGGTGTCCGCGTACGCCGTCAGCAGCACCTTGCGGGCGTCCGGGTAGAGTCGCCGCGCCTCGATCAGGAACTCGGTGCCGCTCATCTGCGGCATGCGCGCATCCACCAGGAACAGCGCGACGGCGGCGTTGCGCTGCTTGAGCTGGCGGACGGCGTCCAGCGCCTGGGCGCCGGAGCCGGCCTTCAGGATCCGGTACCGGCCCGCGTAGTGGCTGCGCAGGTCGCGCTCGACCGCGTTCAGCACCTCCGGCTCGTCGTCCACCGCGAGGATGGCCGGCTTGGTCATCGCGCGTCCACTCGCACGGCGGTCACGCCGGGGCGAAGCGGCCGCACCGGGCGCGGCACGGCACCGTCCTGAGGGAGCAGTCGTTCATGTCGGGATGGCGGAAAGTGGGGTGCGCCGGCCGATTGTCAAGTCGGCGCCGCGTCCCGGCGTCCGCCGTGCCGACTCGACGGAGCTAGGGCGGCAACGCGGCCGGCCCGTCCGCCGTGCCGACTCGACGCAGCTAGCGCGGCGACGCGGCCGGCCCGCCCGCCGGCGGCTCGCTGGCCAGGCGCCGCTCCACCTCCCGGTTCATCGCCTCGAGGCCCTGCCTGGCCATCAGCTGGCCGACCGACTCCAGCAGCCGATGCCCGAGGGCGGCGGCCGGCCCACCCACCTGGAAGTCGGCACGGTAGCGCAGCACCACCCCCGCCCCGTCGGGCGAGAGCTGCACGGCCACGCTGCCCTGGAGCGACGCGAGCCGGCCTCCGCCGGCGACGTGCATCGTGTAGCGCTCCGGCGCCGCCACGTCGGTCAGGGTCACCACCACGTCGAACTCCGCGACCAGCGGCCCGAGGCCCAGCCGCATCTTGCCCTCGTACCGCTCCGGAGCGACGCGCCGCATGTCCCGCGTGCCCGGCGTCGTCTTGGCGATGACGTCGGGGTCCTGCAGCGCCTCCCATACCGCCTCGCGCGAGGCGCGAAACGCGTGCGTGCCTTCGAGGATCACGCCGTCTTCCTGCACCCCGGACCCCGAACCCGGAGCCCCGCGGGTGCGGGGAGGCGGGACCGGATCACGGCAGCACCGGCAGCACGAGGTGCGAGGCGAGGTCCGCGGAGCGGTACACCCGCTGGGTCGTGGCCCGGAAGTCGGCGTCCTTCGCGCGGTAGATGTCCTCGAACCGGCCCGGATTCCGGTCGATCATCGGGAACCAGGTGCTCTGCACCTGCACCATCAACCGGTGGCCCGGCCGGAAGGTGTGGTACACGTCGTTCATCGTGAACCGCACCGCGGTCGGCGCGCCGGGCCGGAACGGCTCCGGCCTGGCCGTGCTGTTGCGGAACTTCCCGCGCATCACGTCGCCCCGGACCAGCATCTGGTAGCCGCCGAGCTTGGCCGCGGCGCTCGGCCGCCCGAACGCGAACATCTCGTCGTGCCCGTAGTCGTCGGGGAACACGTCGATCAGCTTCACCACGAAGTCCTGGTCGGTCCCGGTCGTGGAGACCGTCAGGTCCACGCCGATCGGGCCCGCCACGGTGAGCGCGGTGTCGAGGGGCGGCGTCTGCCAGACGAGGACGTCGGGCCGGCGCGCGGCGAAGCGCTGGTCCCCGACCATGAAGCCCGGGTCGTACCACTGGGTGATCTCGTCCGTGTACGGCACGGGCTTCGCGGGATCGCTCACGTACTGGTCGAACAGTGCGCGGCCGCGGGCCCGCGGCGGCTGGAACGACGCCGCGCCCTGCGCGTGCAGGTACAGGTTCCGCGCCTCGGTCGCGGGCGGCCACGCGTCCACGAAGCGCCACGCGTTGCGGCCGGTCTCGAACACCGCGGCCTCGTACTTCCGCGGCGCCGGCTGCGAATCGAGCAGGTAGTAGTTGAAGAACGGAATCTCGATGCTGTCCGAGTAGAACCGCGACGTGGCCGAGCCCCAGGCCATGTCGCCCAGCGAGTCGCCCGGCACGACGTTCCACTGCCCGTGGTGCCAGGGTCCCATCACCAGCCGGTTCTCGGCGCCGGGGCTCTGCCGCTCGGCCGCCGCGTAGGCGTGCAGCGCGCCCCACAGGTTCTCCGTGTCGAACCAGCCGCCCACCCACAGCATGGCGGGCTTGAGATTGCGGAGGTGCGGCCGGCCGCTCCGCGCCGCCCAGAAGGCGTCCCACGTCGGATGCGCCACGATCGAATCCCAGAACGCGACGCTGTCGTGGTACAGGCGCGCGTTGAGGTGGCTGAGCGCGCCGAGCCGCATCGCCCATTCGTAGCCGTCGGGGGTGCCGGGACCGGCCACCTCGGGACCCCGGCTGGTCGGCTGCGGGCGCGGCCGCCCGAAGTAGTTGAAGAAGAAGGAGTGCTGCTCCAGCAGTGCGCCGTTGTGGAAGAAGTCGTCGCCGCCCATCCACTCGGTCACCGGCGCCTGCGGCGAGACCACCTTCACCGCCGGATGCGCGTCGATGGCCGCCATCTCGGCGTAGAAGCCCGGGTACGACGTGCCGCGCACGCCCACGCGCCCGTTGTTGCCCGCGACGTTCTTGACCAGCCAGTCCACGGTGTCCCAGGTGTCCGTGGTCTCGTCCACGTCGTGGCTGGTCCGGTGCTCCACCACCGGCCGCACGTCCATGAACTCCCCCTCGCTCATCCACTGCCCGCGCACGTCCTGGTTGACCAGGATCATCCCCTCGTGCGCGTAGGCGTTGGGGATGTAGCTCAGCAGGCGCGGGAACCGGTCGGCGCCGTAGGGGCCGGAGCTGTAGGGCGTGCGGGTCATCACGAACGGATGGGTGCGCGTGGTGTCCTTCGGCACGTAGATGGCCGTGAACAGCCGCACCCCGTCCCGCATCGGGATCATCACCTCGCGCTTGGTGTAGGTGGCGCGGAACCAGCCGGTGTCGGGAGCGGGCGGGGCCGCCTGCGCGGCCAGGGGCGCGGGCGCGAGCCCGAGGGCGAGCAGGAGCGGCAGGACGAGACGCGGCATGGGGCCTCCGAGGGTTCGGCTCAATGTACGGCGCGGGGCCGCCTACGGAAGGCGGCCCCGATGAAGCCGAGAGTCAGGGGTTGGGGGTTGGACCCCAACCCCCAATCCCCAGCTTCTCACGGATTCAGCCAGTACGACCACTTCACCAAAAAGGTGTTCAGCGGGCGGACCCGGAACAGGTCGCGCAGGTCGCCGCTGTACCCGTTGGTGCCCTCCGCCCCCGCGTAGCCCTGGCGTCCCTCGTTCCACACCAGGAACAGCGTGGAGCCGGGCCGGTACTCCCAGCGGAATACGACGTTCGACTGGAACGCCTTGTAGTTGAACCCCGGGTCGGCCGTGGCCAGCGCCGGCCCCGTGAACGGCTGGTAGCGATCGTCGTAGCGCGCCGCCTGCGGCGTGCCCGACAGTTGGCGCACGTTGCTCCAGGTGCCCTTGGAGATGAACGGCTGCGCGTAGACCTGCAGCGACGTCGTCGCGGTGAACGTGTAGTTGAGGCGCAGCGTCACCGTGCTGGTGGTCTGCGCGAGGTGCGCGAAGGTGTACCGGTTCACCCCGCCCGAGTCGGGATAGAGCCCGAACCACTGGATGTCGTTGTGGCTGCGGCTGAAGTGCGTCGCGATCGAGCCGTTGAGGCGCGACGCCACCTTGAAGTCCACCTCGGGGCCGAAATCGAGGCTGTGCGAGTGGCCCGCATCGCCCGCCGCGTAGTTGATGGACAGCATCGGCACCACGGGCCGCCGGTCGTCGCCCGTGACGTACACCCAGGGCGCCACGTAGGGGCTGACGCGAAACGCCGGACCGCCGCGCGCACTGCGGTCGTCGTATGTCCCGCCGATCTGCCCGACGGTGCCGCCGGCGTTGACCCCCCAGTGGTTGCGGAGCGTGACGTGCGCGTTGCTGTTGAACGCGCGCTCCTGCGGCAGCCCCGCCGTGGTCCAGTACTGCCACCAGTTGAAGTTCCACTGGAACGACTGGTACAGCGGTCGCAGCTTGCGGTCGTAGAAACCCACCCAGGTGCTCCACGACTGCTGGTCGGCGCGCTGCAGGTAGCCCAGGTCGTTGATCTCGAAGCCCGCCGAGCGGCGCTGGTAGCTGGTCTCGAAGTTGACGTGCGCGCCCGCCACCTTGCCGAGCTTCAGCTCCTCGGCGTCGCCGCCGAGGACGGTGCTCAGGGTCGCGACCGCGCGGCCGCCCGTGGTGTCGAGCGGGAGCCCCGAGCCGGGACGCTGGTAGTAGTGGACCGCATCGGTCTCGATGCCGGCGATGGCCGAGGCGCTCCCCGCCACCCGGCTGGCGTCGAGCGATCCCGACACCTCGTAGGTGTTGCTGGCGAACCGGTGCCGGAAGTCCACGGCGCCGACGTACGCATCGCGCCCCAGGTACGGCGCGCTGAACCCGTCGAGCGCGCGGTTCACGGCGGTCAGCATCAGGCCCACGCCGCTGCCGCCGTCGCGGGAGTCGCGACGGAGCCGCAGCGCCGCGTAGTTCGTCGCCGGCTCGGTCGTCGCGAGCAGGGTGTCGAACTGCCGGGTCGCGCGGTCGGTGACCGCGTCCATGAAGCCGATCGCCACGCCGCCCGGCAGCCGGCCGGTGAGCTTCGCCGCGCCGAGGATCGTGGTCGGCTGCTGCAGACCGTCCGCCCCGTACAGCCCGCCCAGCTGCGGCGTGCGGCCGATGCGCCGGCTGTAGTACAGGCCCTCGCTGTTGCAGTTGACGTCGTTGCAGTTCACGTCGAACCGGAACAGGCCGCGGCCCGCCACGAAGAACGGCCGCCGCTCGTCGTAGAAGGTCTCGTACGCGGTGAGGTTCAGCACCGACGGGTCGGCTTCGACCTGCCCGAAGTCCGGGTTCACGGTCGCGTCGAGCGTCAGGTTCGACGCCACCCGGTACTTGAGGTCGGCGCCCACCGAGGCGTGCGAGGCGCGCGTCCAGCCCGCGTCGGGACCGTCGGACGCGTTCTTCGCGACCACGTACGGCGCCGCCTCGAGCCGCCGCGGGGCCGCCAGGTCGTCGAGGCCCGTCAGCTCGCCGAACTGCACCACCATGCCGGCCTTCGCCTGGCTGATCTGCGGCCACGCGGTGCGCTCGCTGTAGCGGTAGATGTCGCGGATCACCAGCAGCCCGAAGGTGTGGCTCCGCTGCGACCCGTAGCGCAGCTGCGACAGCGGGATCCGGAACTCGGCCGTCCAGCCCAGCGAGTCGATCCGCGTCGCCACGTCCCACACCGCGTCCCACGCGCCGTCCTCGCGGTCGTCGTAGATGGCCTGGTCCATCTTCACCCCGGAGGGCGTGACGAAGAACTCGAAGCCGTTGCGGCGGTCGTGGTAGGAGTCCACCAGGATGCCGACGTGGTCGCAGGGCGGCCAGGCGTCGCGCCGGTCCAGCAGCCGCACGATGCTGTCGGGATGCGGATCGTAGGCGCGCACGAACACGTACAGGTTCGCGGCGTCGTAGGCCACCTTCGCCACGGTGGGGAACCGCGAGTCCTTCCCCTCCGTCGGCTGCCATTCCTTGAACTGCGTGATCGCCGGCGCGAGTTGCCACACCGCGTCGTCGTCCTTCCCGTCGATCACGGGCGGCCGCGCGGCCGCCACCGCCACCGCCGTCGTGGCCGTTGCCGCCACCGCCGCCGGCGGCAGCGAGTCGCCGCCGGCAGCCTGCGGCGGCACGATCGCGCCTTGCGGGATGAGGAGCAGCGTCAGGAAGCCGACCATCGTGTACTCGACCGTTGAGGTGCGAGCGAACCGCGTGCCCCGACTGAGACACCCTACGACGCGCGACGGCCGGCAAGTTTCACGCCTGGAGTGGCTTGATGGATCGTCGACGAAGACGGTCTGAATTGCGGCGAGCGATCGCGACGGAGTGGCGGTGGGGTGCAGGGTGGAGAGTGTGGAGTCCGCGACGGGCTACACTCTCACACCCTGCACCCTGCGCTTACCAGTTCAGCCAGTACGACATCTTCACCAGGAAGGTGTTCATCGGGTGCAGCCGGAACAGGTCGCGCACGTCGCCCTGGTAGCTGTTGCTGCCCTCGAGCGGCGTCGAGCCCTGCCGTCCTTCGTTCCACACCACGAACAGCGTCGAGCCCGGCCGGTACTCCCAGCGGAACACCACGTTGGACTGGAATTCCTTGAAGTTGAACCCGCCCGGATTGCCGGTGACCGACGTGTCGCCGTAGGCCGCGTAGCGGTCGGCGTAGCTCGCCGCGCGCGGCGTGGCGCTGAGCTGGCGCACGTTCGTGTACGTGCCCTTGGCGATGAACGGCTGCGCGTACACCTGGAGCGAGATGCTGGGCGTGAAGGTGTAGTTGAGGCGCAGCGTCACGCCCGTGGTGGTCTCGCGCAGGTGGGCGAAGGTGTAGTGCGTCACCGCCAGCGAGTCGGTGAAGTTGCCGTACCACTGATTGTCGTAGACGTTGCGGCTCCAGTTCAGCGACAGCGCGCTGCTGAACCGGCCCGCGGTCTTGAAGTCGACCTCGGGTTGGAGGCTCAGCGATTCGTTGCGGCCGGCGTCGCCCTTCCAGTAGTTGACCCAGAAGTACGGCACGATCGACTTCCGGTCGTCGCCCGTGATGCCGCCCCACGGCCCGAAGTAGGGATCCTGCCGGATGGCCGGCCCGCCGCGCGCGCTGCGGTCGTCGTACGTCGTGCCCAGCTGTCCCCACGTGCCGCCGAGGTTGACCGTCATGTTGTTCTTGAGCGTGATGTGGACGTTCGTGTTGGCCGCGGCCTCGAGCGGCAGGCCCTTCGTGGTCCAGTACTGCCACCAGTTGAAGTTCCACTGGAGACGGTTGTACCAGCTGCGCTGGTGCCGGTCGAAGTACCCGGCCCAGGTGGCCCAGCTCTGCTGGTCGGCGCGCTGCAGGTAGCCGAGGTCGTTGGGCTCGAAGCCGGCCGAGCGGCGCATGTAGGCCGACTCGAACATCACGTGCTGGCCGCCCACCTTGCTGAAGTGCAGCTCCTCGGCGTCGCCGGCGAGGCTGGTGCGCGTGGTGTCGAGCGGGAGGCCCGCGTCGGGGCGCTGGTAGTAGTGCACCGCGTCGGTCTGGATGGCCGCGATGGCCGCCGGCGTCCCCTCGACCCGGCTCGCATCCACCGAGCCCGAGATCTCGTACGTGTTCTTGAACAGCCGGTTGCGGAAGTCCACCGCGCCCACGTAGGCGCTCCGGTCCATGTACGGCGAGGTGAACCGGTCGAGGCCCCGGTTCACGGCGGTCACCATGCCGCCGATGCTGGCCCCGCCGTTCCGGAGGTCCTGCCGCAGCCTCACCACCGCGAAGTTCGCGGCCGGCTCGGTGGTCGTGTCGCCCGCCAGGCTGGACCGCTCGGTCGCCGCGTCCAGCACGCCGAGCGTGAGGCCGCCCGGCAGCCGGCCGGTGAGCTTGGCCGCGCCCAGGATGGTGGTGGGCTGGAGCGGCGTCGTGTCCCCGTAGGTGCCGGCCAGCTCGGGCGTGCGCCCGATCCGGCGGCTGTAGAACAGCTCCTCGTTGCTGCAGTTGACCGAGCTGCAGTTGACGTTGAACTGGAACAGCCCGCGCCCCGCCACGAAGAACGGCCGCAGCTCGTTGAAGAACGACTCGTACGCGGTGAGGTTCAGCACCGCCGGATCGGCCTCGACCTGCCCGAAATCCGGGTTGATCGTCGCGTCGAGCGTCAGGTTGCTGGCCACCCGGTACTTGAGGTCGCCGCCGACGGTGCCGTGCGACGCGCGGTCGTACGTGTTGTTGGTGATCACCGACGCGTTCTTCGTCACCAGGTACGGCGCCATCTCCAGCCGGCGCGGCGCCTGCAGGTCGTCCAGCCCCGTCAGCGCGCCGAATTGGGACACCATGTCCGGCTTGGCCTGGCTGAACGGCGGCCAGCTCAGTCGCTCGTTGTAGCGGTAGATGTCGCGGTCGATGGTGAAGCCGAACGTGTGTTCGCGCGACGTGCCGAACCGCAGCTGCGAGAGCGGGATCCGGTACTCCGCCGTCCAGCCCAGCGAGTCGATCCGGGTCGCCACGTCCCACACCCCGTCCCACGCGCCGTCCTCGTTGTTCCCGTCGGAGATGGCCTGGTCGATCTTCACCCCCGCCGCGTTCACGCCGAACTCGTAGCCGGTGCGCCGGTCGTGGTAGGAATCGATGAACAGCCACACCATGTCGCTGGGCGTGAAGGTGTCGCGCCGCTCCAGGATGCGGATGATGCTGTCGGGGTGCGGGTCGAAGCAGCGCACGAACACGTACAGGTTGGCCGCGTCGTAGGCCACCTTCGCCTCGGTGCGGAAGCGCGGCGTCTTCCCCTCCGTGGGCTGCCAGTCGGTGAAGGCCGAGATGACCGGCGCCGTCGCCCACACCGGGTCGTCGTCCCGGCCGTCGATCACCGGCGCCCGCGCGGCGCGCACCGCCATCGCCGAGGTCGCGGTCACGACCGCCGCCGGCGGCGCCGCCGGGGGATCCACCCGGCCCGTCGTCTTCTCCGGTCCCTGCAGGCTCAGCCCGAGAGTCAACAGCGCGGCGACGCCGAGCATCGTGGTGTCCTCGTATGCTGAAATTTTAGCAGTATGCTGAATATTCAGCAACGCGGCCGGACTGTCAAGCGGCTGGCGCGCGCGCCCCGGCGACTACACACGTAGGACACCGTACGGAGCGGAATGGTTGGACGGTTTCAACACGGCGGCGGCGGCGCGCGGGGGACGGCGGAGGGGGTGGCGCCGCGGGAGACGGCGGCGGCGGCGGCGCGCGGGAGACGGCGGCGGCGGCGGCGCGCGGGAGACGGCGGAGGGGGCGGCGCCGCGGGGGACGGCGGACCCGGGATGGACGGCCCCGCGGCGGGGCCGTCCCTTCAGCGGGACAGTGACCGCTCCTGGTGACGGGCGCGGTGCTTCGCGGCGTACAGCATCCGGTCGGCGGCGGCCACCAGCGCCTCGGCGCTGGTGCCGTCCTTGGGATACGCGGCGATGCCGGTGCTCACGCTCACCGGGGGCTGCCGCGTGTCGGCCGCGAGCAGCTCGGCGACGCGGGCGGCGACCAGCTGGCCGGCCGCCTCGTCCGACTCGGGGAGCACCAGGGCGAATTCGTCGCCGCCGTAGCGCGCCGCGGTGTCGATCGAGCGGCAGGCCGTCCGCAGCACCTCGGCGATGCGGCACAGCGCCCGGCTGCCGACCAGGTGGCCGTAGCGGTCGTTGATCATCTTCAGGTGGTCCATGTCGAGGAACAGGACCGTGAACTGCCGCTCGGTGCGCAGCGACCGCTGGACCTCGCCCTCGAGCACGTCCACCAGGTGGCCGTAGTTCGACAGCCCGGTCAGCGGATCGCTCACCGCCAGGACCCGCAGCTGGTCCTCGACCTGGCGCCGCTCCAGCACCACCGCGGCCAGCATCAGCGCGGTGACCGAGGAGACGCAGGTGAACACCTGCAGGTAGACCAGCGAGTGGTTCCAGGGGAACGGGGCGAACGGCCCGTAGCCCCGCAGCGTGCCGATGACGGCGACCACGTACACGATGGCCACGCTGACCGCCGCACCCCGCCGGTCGAAGCGGAACGCCGCCCAGATGAACACCGGCATCGGGAGGAACGAGAGCGGGTAGTCCACCTCGTAGGTCGGGAACAGGCGCCCGAACACGACCAGCGCGACCAGCACCGAGAACGCGCCCAGCATCCCGGCCTCGATCACGCGGCGCGTGTCCCAGCGGATGCCGTAGTCGCGGGCCCACAGCAGGATCAGCGGCGCCACCACGAAGTCGCCGCTCGCGTCGCCCAGCCACCAGGTGAGCCAGGTGGCGTAGTAGCTCGACCACCGCGCGGCCCCCGCCAGGGTGAGGCTCGTGGCGGTGAAGGTGGCGCCGATCAGCGTGCTGCCGAGGGCGACGAGGAAGGTGTAGCGCAGCACGTCGCGCGAGCGGTCGAACGCCTGGCGGCCGTTGGCGAACCGCTGCAGCAGGTACGCGCCGATCAGCCCTTCCCAGGTGTTGCCGGTGGCGATGAACAGCGAGGGGATGAACCCGCCCCCGTGGGTGAGGCTCACGAGGAACGCGCCGACGTAGATGGCCGGCCAGACCCGGTTGCCCAGGAGCAGGAAGGCCGCGAGCGCGAGGCCCGCGGGAGGCCACACCGTGGTGGCGCCGGGATGGCCGAACGCCAGCAGCAGCCCCAGCCGGCCCGCCACGAAGTAGAGGGCCGTCAGCGCCACGTAGGTCGCCGCTTCGCGGGTCCGCCGACTCAGAACGATCATGGCCTCCCCGACACGCAAGATTGACGGGGGGTTCGGGCGGCGCAAGCCGAGGGCCGCGGGCCGGCGGAGGAGTTCTCCCTAGTTCGGCGCGACCCCCAGCTGGGTCAAGCGACGGTGCGCCAACGGGTTCCGGGGGTCCGCCTGGAGCGCCTGGCGGTAGCTCGCGATGGCGTCGGCCGTGTCGCCCTTGGCCAGGAACGCCTCGCCCAGCCGGGTCGGAATCTGCGGCGAGCTGGGGAAGTACTGCGCGTTGAGCCGCAGCACGGCCACGGCGTCGTCGAACCGGCGGTCGGCCACGAGGCCTTCCGCCACCGCGCTCAGGCTGGCTTCACCGAAGTCGTACGCGGCGCGGCCGTAGTACCGCTCCCGCAGCGCGCGATAGGCCCGGATGGCCGAGTCCACGCCCGCCGCGCGCGCGGCCTGGATCAGGACGGTCCCCAGATCGAAGGGCCGGCTGACCCCGCGGTGGCAGGTCACGCACGTCACCACCACGTGCGGCTCGGGCCGCTCGGGCACGTCCGCGAGGTGCTCGTCGTTGACGTGGCGCACCATGTCGAGCATCACCCGCGCGGCGCGCTTGGTGCGCAGGCTGTCGGAGCGGAAGTTGAACGAGTCGAGCGGCATGCCTTCGCGACCCACGTGGCAGAACTGGCACCGCACGCCGAGCGCGAAGGTGAAGAAGCGCATGCTGTCGATCAGGTCCCGCACCGCGATGGTCCTGGGGAAGTACTTGAGGTTCACCAGCGAGTCGGGGGGAAACCGTCCCTGGGCGCGCGCGGCGGGCGGCGCGACGGCGGCCAGCAGAACGACGACGAGCGGCGCGGCGGCGAGCTGCGCGACGGCGAGGCGCATCGGTGCGATCTCGTGGTTGGGGACGCGGAAAGCTGGCGGGGCCCGGGGCCGGGGTCCAGGGGGCGGGGCCGGGGCGCTGGGGCCGGGCGCGCTTGCGGGTCCGGGCCGAACGTGGTCTAATGGCCGGATGGACATCACGCGGCGAAGCTTCGTGCGGGGCGGTGCCGCGGCGCTCGGTGCGGCCGCCCTCCCCCTGCCCTCCTTCCTTCCATATGGTGGCGGCCCCCTCGGGCGGCCCGGCGCCCTCACCCGCCTCCTCCCGACCGCCGACGACCGGCGGATGGCGTGGTGGCGCGAGGCCCGGTTCGGGATGTTCCTCCACTGGGGGCTGTATTCGATCCTGGCCGGCGAGTGGATGGGCCGCACCGACTACGCGGAGTGGATCCGCAACTCCGCGCACATCCCGCTGGCCACCTACGACCGGCTGGTCGGCCGCTTCAACCCGGTGAAGTTCGACGCCGACGCGTGGGTCGGGATGGCGAAGGACGCGGGCATGAAGTACGTGACCATCACGAGCAAGCACCACGACGGCTTCTGCCTGTTCGACAACCGGCTCACCGACTTCTGCATCCGCTCGACGCCCTACCGGCACGACATCATGGCGCTGATGGCCGACGCCAGCCGCCGCGCCGGCCTGCACCAGTGCTGGTACCACTCCATCATGGACTGGCACCATCCGGACTGGCTGCCGCGGCGCGACTGGGAGGCCGCGACGCGGCCGGTGGACGGGGCGCGGTTCTCGCGCTACGTCCGCTACCTGCACGGCTCGGTCGAGCAGCTCCTGAAGAACTACGGCGAGATCGGCGTGATGTGGTTCGACGGGCAGTGGGAGCAGACCTGGACGCACGAGATGGGCAAGGCGCTCTACGACGAGTGCCGCCGGCTCGAGCCGGGCGTGATCGTCAACAACCGCGTGGAGGGGTGGTCGCAGGCGCCGATCGCGCAGGAGCTGGGCGACTTCCGCACGCCGGAGCAGGAGATTCCGGCCACCGGCCTGCCGGGCGTGGACTGGGAGTCGTGCATCACGATGAACGACCACTGGGGCTACTGCGCGGCCGACCACAACTTCAAGTCGGTGCCCGCGCTGATCGGCCTGCTGGTCGAGACGGCGTCGAAGGGCGGCAACCTGCTGCTCAACATCGGGCCGAGGGCCGACGGCACCTTCCCCGACGAGAGCGTCGAGCGCCTGGCGGCGATCGGCCGGTGGATGAAGGCGAACGGCGACGCGATCTACGGCACCACGGCCTCCCTGTTCGCCAGGGCGCCGTTCCGCTCGACCACCAGGGGCAACCGGATCTTCGTGTTCGTGACCGACTGGCCCGAGGTCCCGCCGTTTCCCCTGCCCGGGCTCAAGACGCCGATCCGCTCGGCGTACCTGCTCGCCGATCCCGCGAAGACGCCGATCCCGGTCCCGGGCGGCGGACCGGGCGCGCCGCAGAGCCTCGTCCTGCCGCGCAACGCGCCAGATCCGGTGTGCTCGGTGGTGGTGCTGGAGTTCGACGGGACGCCCGAGGTGGAGTAAGAGACGGGGTTTGGGGTTTGGGATTGGGGCGAAGGAAAGAGCCCCGCCGCGCGTCGCGACGGGGCTCCGGTCTTCCATGCTCACGGACCCGCGACTACATCCGGGCGGGCGTCCCCAGCTTGTTCGGATCCTGATAGATCATCAGGTGCGCGTACGGCGTGCCGGCGAACATGATGTACACGCCCGACGCGTTCTCCTTGGTCGGCAGTCCGCTCGTCGCGGCGTCGAAGTGCCACATCATCATCCAGTGCGGCGGCTCCTGAACCCGGTGCGACCCCGCCGCGTGCGGGCTCAGCTCGTGCTCCATCAGGATGTTGCCCTGGGCGTCCTCGAAGTGCGTGCCGCCCTGCGCCATGTACGAGATGCCCGGCGCGCTCATCGCCGGCGGAGCCGGCTGGCCGTGCATCATCGCCATGAAGAACGACATCGCGTTCTGGTCGGCGCACACCGCTCCCCGGAACGGGTCCGGCCGTGCGATGAAGCAGGTGAACCCGTTCGTGCCCGCCTGCACCTGGTGGAGAGTGCCGGTGGAATCCACCCAGCCGATCGTCGCGTCGCGGCTGACCGAGGCGGGCCCGCCCGCCATCGCGGCCTCGACCACCTGCTGGTGCGACATGCCGGCGGGATGCTCCATCTGGGCCCAGGCCGTCGTCGCGACAGCGAGTGCGACGACGGCGAGGGCCGGGGTGAGGACACGGTGCATTCGGCCTCCTGGTGAGTGACGGCCGCCACGGGCCGGGGACGGCACCGGCGGCCACGGAGCAACGGGATAAAGCTTGTCGGAGATTGCACCTACAGTGTCGTCGGGCGACCCGTCTGTCAAGCGGGGGGTTGGCCGTCCGTCCCGGCGTCGCCGGCGTCCGCCGCGGGGCCGCCCTCGTCGTCGGGCTCGAGCGGAATGTTGAGCCGGATCCGCCACCGCGACACGATGGGCCCGGAGAGCTCGCCCGCCGGATCGAACAGCGACACGCCGGCCGTCAGGAGGTCGCGGCACACCAGCAGCCACCCTTCATCCGCCCGGCCCGCCATCTCCGCCGCCAGGCCCAGGCGCTTGAATACGGTGCCCCGTCCGAGGCGGACCGCGTACTGGAGCAGGACCTGCGGATCCGCCTCGGCCCGCTCCAGGTAGGCCTCGACGATGTCGATCACGTGCGGCCCGCCGCCGCCCATCTCCGGCGCGTCGAGCACGTCGATGATGGTGCGGTGGATGTCCGCCATCTCGATGGGCACCGGCGCGGCCCGCACCCGCGTCGTGCCGAAGATCGTGTCGCGGCGCACCCGCCGGACCCGGTAGCTCACGCCGCCGATCTCCAGCATGCCTCGCCGCTGCGGCTTCGCGCTGAAGACCGTCACCGCCGGGCAGTGGTGCTCGGTGAGGCCCCAGTGCTCCGCCGCCGACCAGCCGGAGACGTAGCACGGCCCGAACAGCTGCATCGCCACCTCGAAGGGGTCCTCCAGCGGCGGCTCGGCGGCACTCGAGGAGAGCGGCACGACACCGTAGGCCCCCCGGCGCACGCGGCGGAGCCAGCCCTTCCGCGCCAGACGCGAGAGGAGCAGGTTCGCCGCCGACCGGCTCATCGGGTGGGCCGCCATCACGTGCGCAGCGCCGACGGTCGGCCGGCCAAGGGCGGCCAGAAGACCCAGGACCTCGCGCTCGGTCCTGCCGAGTCCGCCTCTGGGCGTCTCCGCGTCAGCCATCGCGCCTCGCCACACCACAGTATGACACTTTATGCGCTAGAAATATAGATGTATATAATTAGCGTCCATACCAGCTGAATGCGATGTAAGCTGACGCCACAATATATGATGTCGCTATGATGTTCCGACCGTGTTCACCATGCTACCACCGGCGTGGGAGCCCCCGGTGGCGCAGGGCGCGGCCGCGGCGAGCGGCCGTGGCCCCCCGTCGGCCGGCCTCACTCCTCCTTCGGCTCCCTGGGCGCGCCCGGACACCAGCCCACCCGCTTGTAGCCGCAGAACCGGCATTCCCAGGCGTGGGGGGTGAGCGACCGCTCGCCGGACTCGATGGCGGCGACGGCCGTGCCCAGCTCGGCGTCGAGGGCCGTGCGCGCCTCGGGCGTCAGGGCCTCCGACACCTGGGTGCCCGCGCGCGAGAACTGGATCGCGAACTCCGATACGCTGAGGCCCGAGATGGCCTCCGCCGCCGCCACGTAGACGTCGCGCTGGGGCGCGTAGTCCGCCGCGCGCTTCTTCGCGGCCTCGGCGTTGAGCTGGCTGGTCTTCACGTCCACCAGCACCAGGCCGTCCAGCCGCAGCGCGGCGAGGTCCATCGCGCCCTGTGTATAGGCGTCGGCCCCGAACCCGGCTCCGGCCCCGGCCACGGTCCTCTCGCCCTTGCCCGTCCCGCTGCCGAGCAGGTGGGTGAACGCCAGCTCCCGCCGCGCGGTGGGCAGGTCGGCGATGGCGCGGTACTGCGGATGTCCGGCGACCCGCTCGACCTCCTCCCGCAGGTGCCTGCGGTAGGCCGAGCCCCGGCGGCCCTCCGGCGGCGGCGCCTCGCGGTCCCAGCGGCCGATGGCCTCCTCGAGCACCTGCTCCAGCTCGTCGTCCTCGCGCAGCCGCTCGAGCACGTCGTGCACGATCTGGCCGCGCTTGACGGCGGAGATGAACTCGGCGCCGCCGCGCTCGACCTCGGGCTCGGGGACGCCGGCCACGTAGCGGAACCAGTGGCGGCGCGGACAGCGGGAGAACGCCATCAGCTCGGTGGCGGAGTGGCGCCGGCGGCCGGCGGCCACCGGGATGGCCGCGAGCGGCGCCGGCAGCGCGGCCGCGGCGGCGACGGGGGGCGGCGCGGCGGTCTCGACCAGCGCGGGGCCTTCCGGCAGGCCGACCACGGTGACCTCCGCCTGGTAGGCCACCCCGTCGCGGTCGGCGTAGTCCAGGCTTCCCGACGTGGCGGCCGGGCCCAGCCCGAGGCGCTGGATGAAGGCCTGGCCGGGCGACGCGCCCACGTCCGACCTGGCCTTGGCCCCGAGCGGCACGCCGCAGAGGATCAGCCGGTCCCGGGCCCGCGTGGCCGCGACGTACCAGACGCGCCGGTGCTCCGCGGCCAGCTCCTCCCGCTCGGCGGCGTGCGCCGCGTCGTAGGCGGCCTTGGCCGGGTCGTTCTCGTCCCGCGGCTTCAGGGCGAGCAGGTTGCGCGAGACCACCAGCTCGCCGCCCTCCCGCCCGAGCCCCGCCCGCACCAGGTCGCACCAGAACACCACCGGCCACTCCAGGCCCTTGGCGCTGTGGACCGACGTGACGGTGATCGCGTTCCGCGCCCCGCCCAGCAGCGGGGCGTCGCCCTCGTGCGTTTCCTCGCTGTCGCGCTGGGCGCGGACGGCGCGGATCGCCTCGCCGACGGTGGTCGCCCTCAGGCGGCGCAGCAGGCGCAGGAACTTCTTCACGTTGGCCTCGGCCCGCCGCTTCTCCTCGCCCAGCAGGCGCAGGTGCGCGAGGTAGCCGGACTCCACCAGCAGCTCCTCGAGCAGCGCGTCGGCGCTCACCCGGTCGCGCAGCCCGGCGAACCGGCCCAGCAGGGCGAGGCCCCGCTCGAGCAGCTCCGGCTCGCCGCCGGGCAGCTCGCGCGGCTCGCCCGCGCCGCCGCCGCCCGCCGGCGCCGCCAGGCCGCGCCAGTACGGCGTCCGGCCGGCGCGCGCGATGGCGAGCAAGGTCTCGTCCCTCACGGCGACGAACGGGCTCCGCAGGAAGCCCAGGAACGCCCGGTCGTCGTTGGGATCGGCGATCGCCTCGAGCGCGAGCAGCAGGTCCACCACCTCCCGCCGCTCGTGGAAGCCCTCGGAGCGGAGCGCGTAGGTCTCGAGGTCCACCGCGCGCAGCGCCTCGCGGTAGGTCTCCATCGCGCCCCACGAGGTGAGCAGGATGGCGATGTCGGCGGGCCGCGTGCCCGCGTCCACCAGCTCGCGCGCGCGCCGCGCCACCGCGGGGGCCTCGAGCGCGCGCACCGAGTCGTAGCGGCGCGCCCGGCCGGCGTCGTCCGGCGCCACGGCGATCACCTCGACGCGGGGCTCGACCGTCCGGTTCTCCGCCGTCGCGGTGATGCGCTCGTAGGGCACCTCGAAGTCGGCGAGCGCGAAGCCGCCCAGGGGCGAGTCGAGCACGGCCCCCACGGTGGCCTCCACCAGGCCGAGGATCGGCTGCGCGCTGCGGTAGTTCTCCTCCAGCGCCACCACCAGCGCCTGCCCCTTCTCCCGCCACTGCCGGAACTCGCGCTCCACCGACCGCCACACCGTCACGTCGGCGCGCCGGAACCGGAACACGCTCTGCTTGGGGTCGCCCACCAGCATCAGGCGCGTGCTCTCCGGCCTGCCGGCCGCGGGCTCGCCCAGGAGGTAGGCGATCTCCTTCTGCACCGGGTCCACGTCCTGGAACTCGTCCACGATCAGGCAGCGCACCCGGCGCTGCAGCGCGCGGCGCACCGGCGGCTGGTCCCGCAGCAGGTCGCGGGTCAGCGTGATCATCGCGTCGAAGTCGAGCGCGCCCAGGTCGTCGAGGCGGTGCCGCACGGCCGCGAGCGCGCGCTCGGCGAGGGCCACCAGCGTCCGCTCCCGCGGGCCCAGGTGGCCGGCCGCCAGGTGCGCCAGCCGGTCGGCGTCGGAGGCGAGCGCGGCCGTCCAGCCTTCCACGTCGCCCACCGACCGCTCGGCCAGCAGCTCGTTCAGCCCCTCGAGGTCCCCGGCCTCGAGCGAGGCCAGCAGTGTGTCCTTCGCCGCCTCCGCCACGAGCGCCGCGCCCTCGGCTTCGTCGAGGACCTTGGCGCCCGGGCTGCGGTCCATCCGCAGGGCGAACTCGCGCAGCACCCCGAGGCAGAAGGCGTGCACCGTGCCGATGCGGGAGGTATCCACCTGCGCGGCGAGGCCGGGGCTGCCCGCCTCGCGCAGCGCCACGCGGAGCTTCTTCTTGAGGTCCGCGGCGGCGGCCTCGGTGTAGGTGATCGCGGCCACGTCGCTCATCGCCAGGCGCGCCGCCTCGGGCAGCCGCCGGCCCTGCACCTCGATGCCGAGCAGGTAGAGCACGCGCCCCACGACGGTGCTGGTCTTGCCCGTGCCGGCGCCGGCCGAAACGAGCACGTGGCGGTCCACCGCCTCCACGGCCTCCCACTGCCGCGGGTTGAGCTTCACCGGTCCCACTTGGTGCGCGGGCCGCCGGGCACCCGGCAGATGTCCCACGCGTGGCAGAACGGCGGGCACCCGCACGACGGCGCGGGCCGGACGGGGAAGGCGCCGCCGCGCACCGCCGTGACGTGGCGCACCACGGCGTCGAGGGCGCCGCCCATCCGCGCCGCGCCCTCGGTGTCGAGCGCGAGCTTGTCGCCCTCCACCACCACCAGCTGCAGCGGCACCTTGTCCGCGCCGCCCCGCAGCGTGCGGTACTCGACGCGGGAGATCTTCGCGTCCGGCATCAGCGAGAGGAGCGCGGTCGCGTACAGCGGGAGCTGCAGCATCACGCCGTCGTCCCACGCGGCCGGATCCCCGGCGCCGGGCACGCCGTTCCTGCTGCTCTTGTAGTCCACCGCCGCGACGAAGCCCCGCGCGTCCACCCGCGGGTCCACGCCGACCTCGACGCGGTCGATCCGGCCGCGGAACCGGAACCGGATGCCGTCGCGCTCGAGCACGACCTCGTCGAACGGCAGCTCGTGCGCATCCACGGCGGTGCGCAGGATCCTGAGGCTCTTCTTGGCGCGCTTGCTGTCGAGCTGGCCGTTGTCCTTGATCTCCCAGGCCAGGTAGTCCTCGACGATGCGCAGCAGCTCCTGGCGCTTGGCCTCGGCCAGCGCGGGATGGCCGAGCCACACCTTCGCCTTCGCCGCCTCCAGCGCCTCCTCCAGCGAGGCGCGCATCAGCGGCACCGCCCACTCCTCCGTGCCCGGCAGCAGCAGCACCGGTTGCTTCAGCTTCCGCCTCGCCGCCTCGTAGAAGCGGCGCAGCGCGTCGTGGAGCACGTTGCCGCGCTCGATGGGGTCGATGTCCTCGTCCGGGTCCTCCAGCTTCTCGACGTGCAGCAGCCGGCCCGAGAAGTAGGCCCACGGGCACTTGGCGTACGACTCGAGCTGGGTCGGGCTCCACAGCCGGCCGTCGCCGAACTCCACGCCCAGCCACGCCACCAGCGCCGGGTCGGTGACCAGCCCGTTGTGGGGCGACTCCAGGCCCGCCGCGCGCGATGCCTCGACGGTGGCGGCATGGTGCGCGCGCGCGGCGACCTCCGGCGCGCGGTGGAGCGGCACGGCGCGGAGCACGCCGTCGAGCGCCTCGCCCTCGAGCGGCTCGCGCCGCGCCGCCGCGCCCAGCTCCTCCACGAACGCGGACTCGATCCGCTGCGCGCCGAACTCGTCCAGCGCGACGTAGCTCAGCGTGAGCGAGCGGCCGGCGGCCGCCACCAGCGCCCGGAACAGGCCGTGCTCGCGCTGGTCCCAGTCCGCGCGCAGGTCGAGCGGGAGGCCCGCCCTGCGCAGCGCCTCGCGCTCGGGCTCGGCGTAGAGGGGCGAGGAGGGCATCGGCTTCGGGAAGCGGCCGGCGTCCATCCCGACGACGAACACGTGGTCGAAGGAGCGGTAGGCGGCGGCGAGCCCCTCGAGCACGCGCACCCCGCGGTCCGACTCGGTCCACAGGGCGGCGTCGGCGTCGAGCATCGCCACCAGCCGCCGGTGGAACGCCGCGACGTCGAGTGCGGCTCCCGGCCCCGGCTCCCACCGCTCCGTGGCCTCGCGCCACTCGCGCACGATGCGCTCGAGCCCGCGCCAGCCGGCGAGGTCGAGCCGCGCGATGTCGTACCGCTCGCCGGGCACGTCGCGAGCCTTGTCCCGGATCTTCCAGGCGTCGGCGGCGAGGAACGCCTGCAGCCAGGCCAGCCACTCGGCGAGCGGGCGCGAGCCGTCGAGCGCGGCGACGTGCGCGGTGAACCGGGCGAACCGCGCGGAGGCCTCCGCCACCCGGCGCGAGGGCGGCACCCAGCGCGCGTGCTCGTCCGCGTCGCGGCGCGCCGGATCCTCCCGCGCCTTCGCCTCCTCTTCCAGCGCGGTCAGCGCGGCCGTCCAGCGCGCCAGCCCTTCGACGCGGCGGCGGTAGCCGATGAAGTTGACGATCCGGCCGTCGAGGAGGCCGCGCAGGTACGGCTGGTCGGCCAGCTCGATCAGCCGGTGCCGCGGCCAGCCCTCGGCCGCGGCGGCGAAGACGGCCAGCACCGCGCGCACCACCGGGATCTCGAGGTAGGCGTAGCGGCGGCGCGCGGTGACCGGGACGCCGCAGCGCGCCAGCGCGCGCAGCGCGATGTCCATGTGGGGCCGGGCGTCGCGCGAGACCACGGCCACGCGGTCGGGCGGCGTGCCGGCGTCGAGCAGCCGGCGCACGCGGAGCGCGACGGCCTCCAGCTCGCCGTCGATCTCGGGCGCGGGGATCAGCGAGAACGACGCGACCGGGGCGCGACCCTCGAGCCGGGTCGTGGTGCCCGCGAGCGCGGGCTCGAGCGCGACGGCGTCGGCGCTGTAGACGGCGACGCGGTCGAGGACGGGGCTCGCCGCCAGGGCCCTGAGGAGCGGCCGCCAGCCGCCCCGGAGGTCGGCGAGGCCGAAGATGCGGATCTCGCGTCGGCCGCCGAGCGTCCGGGCGAGCGCCTGCGGGTCGGCGGCGATGGCGCGGGCGCTGTCGGCCAGCGCGTCGCGTCCGTCGCGCAGGCCGGCCTTCGCCAGCTCCTCGAGGTAGAGCGCGTAGGCGGCGGCCAGCTCCCGGTCGCGCGCCTCCTCGAACGCGTCGCGGCCCGCGAGCGTGGCCAGGGCGGCGCGGAGCTGCTCCGGCGCCACGTCCTCGCCCACCAGCTCGCCGAACAGGCGCTCGACGTGGTCGAGGAAGTACTCGACCCGGCCGGGCCGCTCGAACACGGTGCCCGCGCTCCGGCGCAGCACGTCGGCCAGAAGCGCCGCGCGGGCGAAGTCGCCGCACGGCTGGCGGGCCGTCCGGCCGAGCCACTCGGGCAGCTCGCCGAACACGCACAGCGGCGGATCGAACCAGCCCTGCACGCCGCGCTCGCCCGCGAGTGCGATCAGGTCGTCGCGGATGCCGCCCTGGCGCAGGGCCAGCAGATACGGCGGCGTGGGGAACGGCCGCTCGAGCGTCCCGTGGAGCGGCGCGAGGAAGCCGCCGGCCGCGTGCTCGAGGAGCGCGCGGGGGTCGCGGCCGACGACGAGGTCTAGCTTCGGCACGATCTCACGCCGCGCGCGGGCGGGCGGAGCGCATCGGGGTCATCGCAGCAGCACCCGGAATCCGCCGTCGTCCGCGTCGCGGTCCCAATCCCTGACGTACCTGGCGCACTCGCCCTTGAGGAGGCCGGCCACCATGGGCCGGAGCCTGGGCCCCTCGGGCCCCGAGCCCCTGCCCTTGCCCGTGACGATGTGCACGCGGCTGCCCGGATCGGTGCGCACTCTCGCGGCGAGGAGCTGCACCACGCGGGCGCGGGCCGCCGCCACCGTGTCGCCGTGGAGGTCCAGCGTGGTCGCGGGGCCGTCGAGGAGTGCGTCGCGGCTGTCGAAGGTGGGCTGGCGGGTGCGGCGGGGCATCGGCTGCCCCCTCAGCGGCGCGTCTCGATGGCCGCCTTGAGGCGCTCGATGCGCTGGTCGTCCGCCTTCTCGACCATCCTGGCCATCATCCCTTCCATCAGCCGGCCGAGGCCCTTCCCCTCGCAGCTGCAGTCGAACGTCACCTTGGTGGCGCTCCCCTCGGGCCAGAAGGAGAAGGTGAAGCTCAGCTCCACGCCCATGATGCGGGTCTTCACGGCGTGGGTGCGCGGCCGGTCGTGGGTCGTGACTTCGACCTTGTTCGTCATGGTGCGCCCGCCCTGCCGGCGCTTCTGGACGAACCGCGTGCCCACCTCGATCGGCCCGCCGCCGGCGATCTCGCTGCTCACGACCTCCGGCGACCAGAGGGGGAGCTTGGCCTGGTCGGTGACGAAGTCGAACACCTGGTGCGGCTGGGCGCGGATCACGCCCTGGCGGCTGAAGCGGTGCACGAGAGCCTCGATGCGGAGCGACGGCCAACGATAGTCGGCGACGCGGCTGCGCGCCAACCCCCGATCGGCCCGCCGGCGGGACGGTCGCGCGCCGGCCGGGCGTCAGCCTGCCGAGCGCTCGGCCGCCGGCTGCGGGACGCGGCGCCGGCTCTCGACCAGGATCGCGCCGCTCGCCGCGGCGAGGGCCGCGAGGCCGGCCGCCACCAGCATCGCCAGCCTGAAGGCCGAGGTGAACGAGTCGTCCACCGCCTCCCGCAGCGCACGCGCCACGGGATCGGGGAGATCGTCCGGCATCCGCGCCGCGGCGATCCGGGTGCCCGCGTCGGCGACGAACGCCCGGGCCGACGGCGCCGTGCTCACCCGCGCCGCGCTCTCGGCGAGGTCGGCGCGGAACCGGCCGAACACCAGCACGCCGAGGACGGCGATCGCCAGCACGCCGCCGGTCCGCGCCACGGCGTTGTTCACGCCCGACGCCGTGCCCACGAGCGAGGCGTCCGCCGCGTTCATCACCGTGGTGGTGAGCGGCGCGACGGCGATCGCCATGCCGAGGCCGAGCACCGCGATGCCCGGGAAGCACGTGGTCCAGTAGCTGCCCGGATTCCCCGCCAGCGTGAGCAGTCCGAACCCCAGTCCGGCCACCAGCGGCCCCACGACCAGGAACGGCCGCGGCCCGTGCCGGTCGGCGAGTCCGCCCGACCAGCGCGACAGCGCGAACACCAGCAGGATGAACGGCAGCAGCGCGGCGCCGGCCGCCGTGGCCGTGTAGCCGCGCACCTGGATCAGGAGGAACGGCACGAAGAACAGCGCGCCCGAGAGCGCGGCGTAGAGCAGCAGCGTGAGCAGGTTGGCGCCGGTGAAGGTGCGCACCTTGAAGAGCCGCGGCGGCACCATCGGCTGGCGCTCCGCGCGCTCGGCGATGCCGAACGCGACCAGCGCGAGCGAGCCCACGACGAGCGGCACCCGCACGCGCGGGGCGGCGAAGCCCAGCTCGGGCGCCGCGATGAACCCGAACACCAGGCCGCCCAGCCCCACCGTCACCAGCGCCGTGCCGATCCAGTCGAGGCGGCGCGGGGCGTCGGGGTCGCGCGTCTCGCGCACCCAGCGGAACAGGATCGGCAGCACGACCACGCACAGCGGCAGGTTGAGGAAGAAGATCCCGCGCCAGCTGAACCGTTCGATGACCCAGCCGCCGATCACGGGTCCCACCGCGGCGAGAATCGCGGTGGCTGCGGACCACGTGCCGATCGCGCGCCCGCGCGAGCGCTCGTCGAACTCGGCGCTGATGATCGCCAGGCTCCCGGGCACGAGCAGCGCGGCCCCGACGCCCTGGAAGGCGCGCGCCACGATCAGCTCCGCCGGGCCACGCGACAGCCCGCACCACAGCGATCCCAGGCCGAACAACGCGACCCCGGCCGCGAACACGCGCCGCCGCCCCAGCCGGTCGCCCAGCGCGCCGCCCACGAGGATCAGCGCCGAGAGCACCAGCGCGTAGGACTCCACGACCCACTGGGCCTGGGACATGGTCGCGCCGAGGTGCGCCTGCAGCGCGGGCAGCGCGACGTTCACCACGGTCCCGTCGATGAACGTCATGCCCGAGGCGATGATGGTCGCGGCCAGCACCCACGGCGCCGCCTCCGGCGTGCAGCCGCCGCGGCACGGCCGGCCCTCGATCACGCCGCGATCGCACGGCGGCCGGAAGGTGGCCGTCATGGCTCGCTCCCGGCGGCCGGCGTGGCCGCTCGACGGACGGGCCCGACCCCTCGCCCGGTCGAGCTTCCCGCCGCCGCCGGCCCCGCGGCGGGCTCAGTACTCGGCAAACGCGTCGTCCGGATAGCAGTACAGCCAGCGTTCGCCGGGCTCGGCCGAGGCGACGACCGGGTGGCTGCTGGCGCGCGCGTGCTTCGACGCGTGCTTGTTCGGCGAGCTGTCGCAGCACAGCGTGGCGCCGCATTCCTGGCAGGTCCTGAGGTGGACCCACTTGGAGCGGATCTTGACGCACTCCTCGCACTCGCGGCGCTTGGGCTTCCGCACGTCCTCGACGGCCGTGATGTGGGCGCAGGGTTCCTGGGCCATGTCCGTTCAGATTCCTTTCGCGCCTGTTGAGGGTGGAGGCGCCGCCGGCGCCCGGCCGGCGCCGAGACCGGCGAGGAACTCGCGGGCCACCTCGGCCGCGCCCCGGTGCCGGACGTCCACTTCGTAGTTGAGCCGCTGCATCGTCGTGTCGCCGATCGTGCCCGCCAGCTCGGCCAGGGCCGCCCGGATCTCCGGGTGGCGCCCCAGCGCCGCGTCGCCCACCACGGGCGCCGCCTGGTAGGAGGGGAAGTAGCGCCGGTCGTCCACCAGCTGCACCAGGCGGAGCGCCGCGATCTGCCCGTCGGTCGAGTTGCCGGCGATCAGGTCCACCACGCTGTCGGCCAGCGCGCGATAGGTGAGCCCCAGGTCCATGGTGCGCGGGGCCGCGGCCAGCTTCAGGCCGTAGAGCTTCGCCAGGCCGGGCCACCCGTCGGCGCGGTCGGCGAACTCGTAGCCGAAGCCCGCCCGCCACGTCGGCGCGAAGCGCGCGGCGTCGCTGATGGTGCGGATCCCGAGCCGCCGCGCGTCGGCGCCGCGCACCAGCATCGCGAACGTGTTGTCGAACCCGAACGGCGCCAGCCAGGTGGCGTGGTACCGCGCGGCGTACTGGAGCTGCACGCGGCCGTACGCGGAGTCGGGGTCCGCGGTGGGCGGCTGCTGGAGGATCGCGACCAGCGCGGTGCCCGTGTACTCCGGGTACACGTCGATCTTCCCGGCCACCAGCGCCTGGTGGCACACGAACGTCCCGCCGAGGTGGAGCTTCCGCTCGACCGTGAGCGTGGTGCGGCGCTCCAGCTGCTGGGCGATGATCTCGCCCAGGATGTCCTGCTCCGTGAAGTTCTTCGAGCCGACCACGACCCGATTGCCGCGCGGCGCGCAGGAGGCGAGGAGGCAGAAGATGCCAAGGCTCGCCCGGAGCCAGAGCCGGACAGAGAGCGCACCTCTCACGTCATCGCCTCTCACTGCTCACTTGAACCTCTCACTTCTCACCCCTCACCTCTGACCTCTCACGCTCGCACGCCTCTGGGAGTCAGTCTCTTCTCCAATCTCCCCAGCACCCAGTCGAACCCCAGCGCCATCACCGCCGCCGGCAATGCCCCCGCCAGTATCAGCGTGTCATTGACCATGGCGACGCCCCGGAAGATGTACACCCCCAGCCCGCCCGCGCCGATGGCCGCGGCGATCGTCGCCACCCCCACCCCTATCACCGTCGCGATGCGGACCCCGGCCATGATGAAGCCGAGCGACAGCGGCAGCTCGACGAGCTTCAACAGCTCGCCGCTCGTGAGTCCCATGCCGAGCCCCGCCTCCCGCACCGCCGGATCGATGCCCTGGATCCCCGCGTAGGTGTTGCGGATGATCGGCAGCAGCGCGTACACCACCAGCGCCACGACGGCGGTGCGCGCGCCGATGCCCCCCAGGAACGGCAGCGGGATCAGGAAGCCGAACAGCGCGAGGCTGGGGATGGTCTGAAACACGTTGGCGACGCCCAGCACCGGACCGCGGAGCCGCGGCCGCCGGGTCAGCACGATGCCGAGCGGCACGCCGATCGCCACCGCGAGGGACGTGCTCGCGAGGACCAGCAGCAGGTGCTGCAGCAGGAGCTGCAGCGCCTCGCCCGAGTTCGCCGCGTAGAACCGCAGCAGGCTCACGCGTCCAGCGTCGCGGCGAAGGCGCGCGCCTCCGGGTGCTCCGCGCGCCGCAGCTCCTCCGGCGCACCGCTGAACACCAGCCGTCCCTCGGCGAGGAGCGCGAGCCGCGTCCCCAGCAGCAGGGCCTCTCGCACGTCGTGGGTGACGAACACGATCGTCTTCCCCAGCCGCCGGCACAGCGCCTTGAACTCGCGCTGCAGCTCGGCGCGGGTCAGCGGGTCGAGCGCGCCGAACGGCTCGTCCATCAGGAGCAGCGCCGGGTCGGCGGCGAGCGCGCGGGCGATGCCCACCCGCTGCCGCTGGCCGCCCGACAGCTCGCGCGGGTAGCGGTGCAGGAACTCGGACGGCTCGAGTCCCACCAGCCTCAGCATCTCCGTCACCCGCGCGCGCACCCGGTCCGGCTCCCAGCGCTCCAGCGCGGGCAGCAGCGCCACGTTGCGCTCGACGGTGAAGTGGGGAAACAGGCCGATGTCCTGGATGACGTACCCGATCTGCCGGCGGAGCCGGTGCGGCTCCCAGTCGCGGGTCGCGCGTCCCTCGACCACCACCTCGCCCGAGGTCGGCAGGACGAGGGCGTTGAGGAGCTTCAGCGTCGTGGTCTTGCCGGATCCGCTCCTGCCCAGCAGCACCAGCGTCTCGCCGCGCGCCACGTCGAGGGTGAGGTCCCGCAGTGCCGACCGGCCGTCCGCGAAGGCGACCGTGGCCCCGCGGCAGCTGGCGACCGCGCCCTCAGCCGCGGGCGACACACCGGAACTTGGCGAACACGTACGGATAGTGCGGCTGGAACCAGTTGCGGAAGCTGCGCCGCACCAGCGCCCCGTCGGTGGCCCACGACGCGCCGAGCATCGAGTAGTGCTTCCCGTCGAAGAAGTCCGCCGAGTAGCCGGGATAGGTGCGCGCGTAGGCGGTGAAGCCGGGGTACGGCTCGAACACGCTCGAGGTCCACTCCCACCCGTTGCCCACCAGCTCGTGCACGCCCCACGCGCTCGCGCCGGCGTGGTGCGAGCCGACCGGCGTCGGCGCCCAGTCGCGGAAGTCGAAGCTGCCGTGGTCGGGGCACGGCGCGCCGTTGCCCCAGGGGTGCTCGCGCACGTTCCCCTCCGGCGTCCCGAACGCCGCGCGGTGGAACTCCGCTTCCGTGGGCAGGTCGAGGCCCCTCCACCGCGCGTACGCGCGCGCCTCGGCCCAGCTCACGTACACCGGCCAGTCCTTCGCCTCCTCGAGCGGCGTCGCGCCGAACAGCGTCAGCACCGACCAGCCCTTGCCGCTCCGCGCCCAGAGGTTGGGGTGACCGACGCCGGCCTTCTCCTTCCACGCCCACGCCTCGTCCGACCACAGCCCGCGCTTTCCGTAGCCGCCGGCTTCCATGAACGCCAGATACTCCGAGTTCCGGACCGGCGTCGCGTCCATCGTGAACGCCTCGACCTCCACCTCGCGCTCCGGGAACTCGTTGTCCCAGCCGAACGGCGCCTGCTCGAACGAGGCGCCCAGCGTCACCGGGCCGCCCGGGATCGGCACGGTGCCCGAGGGCGTCCCGCCGCGGGTGCGGCAGGGCGGCAGCCAGTCCGGCTCGTACCGGTACCGCGGCTCGAGCTGCTGGACCATGTAGAGCAGCGTCTCGTGGTGCATCAGTTCGTGCTCGATCGCGAGGTTGTAGATGCGGCCGCGATCGGCGAGCGGGTCCTTCCCCTCGAGGGCGGCGACGTCGTCGAACGACGCGCGCAGCGCCTCGCGCACCCGGTCGCGGTAGGCCAGCACCTCGGACGGGGACGGCCACGACACCGCGGTCGGCTTGTAGTCGTCGCCCACCGGATCGATGCCGCGCTCGAACAGCGTGTCGAACGGCGCGTTGAACGAGGGCCGCTTCAGGACGCCGCGGCACACCTGGTTCCAGGCGAACGCCGGCAGGTGGCCGACATAGAAGATGAAAGGCTGCCTGAGGGCGATGGGCCGCTGCAGCCATACGTCGTCGGAGAGGAGGCCGAAGATCAGGTCGGACCGCTCCCACGCGGCCTCGAGCCGGTCCAGCAGATCGGCTGGCGCTGCGCTCATCGTAGCCTTCCGTCGTCGTCGCGCCCCCGCCCCCGCCCCAGCAGGGCGAGCGCGAACAGGTTCTTGGGGTCCGTGTACCAGCGGTCCAGCGCCAGGCCGGTGCCCGGCAGCAGGGCCGTGAACGACTCGCGGGTGTACTTGCAGCTGATCTCGGTGCGGATCTCCTCGCCGGCCTCGAACGCGAGGTCGAGCCGCGCGGCCGGGATCCGCACCCGCTGCAGCTTGAGCGAGCGGAGCCGCATCTCGATCCAGGCCGCGTCGCGGTCGTAGAACGCCACGTGCTCGAAGGCCCCGGGGTCGAAGTCCGCGTCGAGCCGCTCGTTCATCACTAGCAGGATGTTCTTGTTGAACTCGGCCGTCACGCCGGCGGCGTCGTTGTAGGCGGCCTCGAGGCGGGCCGGGTCCTTCACGAGGTCCACGCCCACCAGGAAGGCGTCGCCCGGCGCGAGGTGGTCGGCCACGCGCGCCAGGAACGGCGGCACCTCGTCGGGGTGCAGGTTCCCGATCGTGGAGGCGAAGAAGACGGCGAGGCGGCGGCCGCCGGGGCCCAGCACCTCGAGGTCGCCGAGAAAGTCGCCCACGACGCCGTGCACGGCGAGGCCCGGGAAGTCGCGGGCCAGCGCGTGCGTGGACTCTGACAGGAAGCGCGCGTTGATGTCCATCAGGACGCAGCGCTCCGACAGCCGGGCGCGCGCCATCGCCGCCAGCAGCATGCGGATCTTGCGGCCGGCGCCCGAGCCCAGCTCCACCAGCTCGGCGGGCAGCACCCGCGCGATCACGTCGCCCGCGATCGCGGCGAGCAGCGCCTCCTCGGTGCGGGTGAGGTAGTACTCCGGCAGCCGGGTGATGTCCTCGAACAGACGGCTGCCGCGGTCGTCGTAGAAGTACTTGCTCGGCAGGGAGCGCGGCCGGGTGGCCAGGCCGCGGCGGATCTCCTCGGCCATGCGCTGCGCCCGTTCGTCGTCGCCCCGCGCCGACTCGACGTGAAAAAGCGCGCCCGACATCCTGCCCCCTAGCGGCGAGCGGGAAGTGTGGTGATCCGATGTGTTGTGGCGGGTACCGCTGAATCAATCGCCAGCCGGCCGGGGCCCGTCAAGCGCTGCGCCGGACCTCGCGCCGGTGCCCTCCGGCCGGAGCCGGCGCCGCTCGCGGCAGGCGCCCTCCCCTTCCCGGCCCCGCCTCCCGGCGGCTACCATTGTCCGACCCCATCTCCGGAAGGTCCGATGCCCACCTGGCACCTGCTCGGCACCCGTGCCGAGCTCGAGGGGCGGGTTCCGTTCTCGGTCAAGCTCGACCGCCACACCATCGCGGTGTTCCTCCACGAGGGGAGGCTGCGCGCGATCGGGAACAGCTGCAACCACAAGGGCGGCCCGCTGTGCGACGGGCGCCTCAGGGGCGAGTTCGTGACCTGCCCGTGGCACGGGTGGGAGTACAGCGTCGTCACCGGCAAGGGGCCGGAGGGCTACGACGAGGAGCAGGTGCCGGTGTTCGACGTCGAGGAGCGGCCCGACGGCGTGTACGTCGCGACGCCGCCGGCCATGCCGCGGAAACTCCTCAAGCACAAACCCTCGCACCTGCTCGAGAGCCACGAGAAGCCGGCCGGCGCGCCCCCGCGGGTACTGGGCCTCTCGACCACCGCGATGGACGACGCCAACCCGCGCTACTCGACCTCCGACGCGCTCCTGGAGCACGCGCTGCGGCACGCGGCCGACGTCCGGCACGCGGACACCAGGCTGATCCGGCTGCGCGATCTCGCCTTCCGGCACTGCGAGGGGAACTACTCCAAGGCGGCGCGCGCCTGCACCTGGCCGTGCGCCATCACCGAGCGCGATCCCGGCGACCAGCTCGCCGCGGTGTACGAGGGGCTGGTGCACTGGGCCGACGTGGTGCTGGTGGCGACGCCGATCCGCTGGGGCAACGCGTCGTCGCTGTACTACAAGATGATCGAGCGGCTGAACTGCGTGCAGAACCAGATCACCATCCACAACCGGATGCTGATCAGCAACAAGGCGGCGGCGTTCATCATCACCGGCGGGCAGGACAACATCCAGGGCGTGGCGGGCTCGATGCTGACTTTCTGGAGCGAGCTGGGCTTCCTGTTCCCGCCCTATCCCTTCATCGCGCACTCGCGCGGCTGGGACGCCGAGGACATGGAGCGCAACGTGCAGCTGGTGAAGGCGAGCGACATGCTGCGGGTCGCGGCGCAGGAGCTGGTCGAGCGCGCGCTCGACTTCTGGACGATCCTGGACCACCACAAGGCCGAGCTGGCCAAGCCGATGGAGCGCGCCGGCCGGAAGGCCAACGCCCTGATGCCCCGCGACGAGGCCGTGGTATGACCGACCACCTGGCCGTCGCCCGCGCGTACGAGAAGGCGCTGTTCGCCGGCCGGATGGACGAGGTGGCGAGCTGCTTCACCGAGGACATCGTGTACTGGATCGCGGGCTCTCCGCCGCTGGGCGGCGAGTGGCGCGGCCGGGACGCCGTGATCCGCGCGTTCACCAACCGCGAGTTCGGCCTGGGCGCGGCGGACTGGGGCTACGAGGAGGTGTGGCGCGACTGGTACCCCGCGCAGGACCGGGTGATCGTCGAGATCCGGGAGCGGAGCTGGCTCAAGAGCGCGCCGAACGACGTGATGGACCAGCGGACCTGTGTGGTGATCCGGTTCCGCGGCGAGCGGATCTGCGAGATGCGCGACTACACCGACGCGCACCTCTACGAGGAGTTCCGCACGCGGCACCCGGAGCTGCCGAGGTTCAAGCAGTAGCGCCGCGCGGCAGCGCCCGGTCGAGCGGGAGCAGCGCCTTCACACCCCGGGGGCGCCCCGGGCGGCGAGCAGCAGCGGGTCGCCGTCGAGCGTCGGCCGGACCCCTTGACGCGTGGCCGGCCGGCGGCTTATTCGAGCCGATTCCCTCAATGGACCCGCGCCCACCGGCCGTCCCGCCGGCGCGGCCGGGTCTCCCCCTCGGAGGTCCCATGATGCGCTCACGCGTTGTGCCTCTCGCCGCCCTCGTGGCTCTGGGCGGCGTCGTCGCCTGCAGCCGGACGAAGGAGCAGGCACCGGCGGCCGCGGCGGCGGCCCCGACCGCCGGCCACCAGGACGTCGCCCGGACGCTGGTCGCGGCGGCGATGATCCGCGCCGGCGACAAGGTGTTCGTCACCGGGGGCGTGCGTGACTGGGCGCTGCTAAGCAACATCGCGATCGAGGTGATGAAGGCGGGAGCCCAGCCGCTGATCACGGTGAGCGACGACCGGACCGACCGCCGCTCCTACGACGACGTCCCGGCGGCGTTCGACACCACCTCGCCGACCCTCGGCCTCGGGCTCACGAACCTGATCGACGCCCAGATCAACGTCGAATACGGCGACTCGGACAACGTGATGGCGGGCGTGCCCGCGGCGCGCATCGCGGCGAGGAACAAGGCGGGGATCCCGGTCGGCCAGGCCTTCCTGAAGCGTCGCGTGCGCTTCGTGGACCTCGGGAACGGGCTCGCTCCCAACGCGCAGCTCGCCGCGCGGCTCGGCCGGCCGCTGGCCGAGGTCGCGGACATGTTCTGGAAGGCCGCTGCCGTCTCGCCCGACACGATCCGCGCGAAGGGCGCCGGGCTCCGGGCCGCGATCGCGGCCGGCCGGAAGCTGACCCTCACGGCCCCCAACGGTACCAACCTCACCTTCGCAGTGGATGCGTCCAGGGCATTTGTCTCCGACGGCGCGCTCACGCCCGAGAAGCTGCGCCAGGGCGGCGCCGCGGCGTCCACCTGGCTCCCCGCGGGCGAGCTGCTCGTCCCGGCGGTCCTCGGCACGGCCGAGGGCACGGTCGTCGTGGACCGCTACGTCTTTCAGGGGACGATGATCGACAGCCTGGTGCTGCACTTCTCCGCCGGCAGGATGACAGGCATGTCGGCCAAGTCGGGCCTCGACCCGCTGCGGGCGCTGTACGACGCGTCCACCGGCGGGAAGGACATGTTCGCGTACCTGGACCTGGGGCTCAATCCGGCGATGCAGCTGCCGACGAATTCCGGGCGGATCGTGTGGATGGCCGCGGGCGGCGTCACGGTGGGCACCGGCGACAACACCTCCTGGGGCGGCACCAACGTGAGCACCTTCGGTCTGCCCATGGCGGTGAGCCGGGCGACGCTGGCGGTGGACGGCCGCGATGTCATCGCTGACGGCGCGCTGAAGTAGGGCCGCCGCGTCTGCCGGCGGCGTCCGCCGTAACGCATGAAATGGAGGCCGGGGCGAGCGCTCCGGCCTCCCGCGTATGAGGTGGCGCGGTCTGCCGCCCCCGACCGCGCCTCAGCCGCCCGTGATCGCCTTCGTCAGCGCGGGGACGAGGCCCATCAGCCGCTGGTAGGTGGTCAGCTGGCCGCGGTGGTACTCCTCCTGGGCGATGCCGTGGTGCCACCAGGCGTACTTGGTGCCCTGCTTCCCGTCGAACCGGGTGTGGAACTGGAACAGCGCCAGCTCGCCCGCGGCGCGGAACTTCTTCTCCGCGTCCTTCATCTGGGTGCCGAGCAGCTTGACGAGCTGCGGCTTGGTCGTGGCGTCGTAGGCGGCGCCGGCGTAGCGGGCCAGCAGCTTGGGCCACGGCTCGCGCTTGAGGTTGGTGTCCGGCCGCGTCAGCTCGCCCGTCATCATCATCGCGATCTCGAGGATGTGCTGCACCATCTCGCGGACGTTGCGGACCTCGGGCACCGGGCGGAAGTCGAACTTGCCGGCCGGGATGTTCTCCACCTCGGCGATGACGCCGTTGCGGACGTCCCACCAGCCCTCGATGGTCTCGTCCAGCAGGGACACGAATTCGGACATCGCGGTCTCCGAGCGCGGGGGATGACGATAGTGGCGCACGGCGCCGGGCGGCGCCAGGGCCGGGGGAAGCGGGCGCCGCGCGCGGGCGCGGCGCACGATCCTCGGCGCCGGCCGCCGGCCCTCAGCCTACGGAATCCGCCAGATGTCGAGCACGCCGCTGGTGCTGTGGTTGTTGGCGTTGCCCTCGGGGAGCGCGATGCGGCCGTCCGCCACGATCGGGCTGTTCCAGTGTCCGCCGCCGCACGAGAGCGTGGTGACGAGGTTGCCCGAGGCGGCGTCGTAGACGCGGAGCCCGCCGCCCGGGCCGTACACGAACGCCATCCCGTCCACGACCACGGGGCTCGTGCCGCCGTTCCCGTGGCTCCACGCCGACACCAGCTGCCCGGCGCTCAGCGTCCAGGCCGCGGTGCCGCCGTTGTCGCCGGCCACGAGCATCGTGGTGGAGCCGTTGCGCCACACCGCCGGCGCGGTGAACAGGTCCGTCCCGCTCGGCGTGGACACGGTCTGCGCCTCGCCGCCCTTGTGGGCCGTGGTGCCCGCCATCGCCGACCAGGTGAGCAGCCGGATGATCCCGTCCTTGCCGCCCTGGGCGACGAGGCCGCCCCCCAGGAGCACCGGCGACGTCGAGCCCAGGTCGGCGTCGGTGGTGTTGAGCTGCGCCGTGTTGGTGGGCGTGTAGTTGCCGGTCATGGTCGTCGCGAGCGAGTCGAGCGAGAGGGTCGCGTCGCCCCAGTAGGTCACGCCGTCCCACAGCGCGTTGCCGGTGGCGACGTACAGCTGCCCGGTCGCGGTGTCGATCACGGCGCCCGCGCGGCCCCAGATGGCGGCGTCGCTCTCGGCGCACCCCGAGGGCGTAAGCAGCCCGGCCGTGTCGCTGCACAGCGAGTTCCACACGTGCAGCAGCTGGCCGCTGGCGGCGTCGAGCACGGCGACGTGGCCCTGGTAGGGCGGCGCGTCGCCGATGTAGCCGCCGGTGGTGGCGATCACGCGGCCGTGCCAGTAGTTGAGGGACGACGCGATCTTCTCGCGCGTGGGGAGCCTGGTGATCGAGGTGGTCCAGCCCACGCTGCCGTCGGCGACGGCCAGCCGGCGGATGGCGCCCTCGGGGCTCGCGGCGTAGATGTGCGCGCGGTCGGGGTCGGCGACCGGCGTGGAGGTCGTGATCTGCGCGGAGCCCGCCCAGCCGGCGTAGCCGCTCGGCGTGAACTCCCAGAGGATCGTCCCGCTGTCGGCGTCGATCGCGATCGTCTTGCCGTAGGTCGTGGTGACGAAGAACGTGTTGTGGGTGGCGCCCTTCACGGTGACGGCGTGCAGGTAGATCGCGGAGGCGTCCACCGTGCCGTCGAGCGTGACCTGCTGACGGGTCATCGAGTCCACGTTGGTCGCGGTCACGCCCATCGCGGCGGCCGGCGCGCTCGAGCGGCCGGCGTCGTAGCCGAAGCGCGGCCAGTCGTTCGTGCTCGACCCTCCGCCACCGCCGCCTCCGCCTCCTCCACCGCCGCCCCCGCCCCCGCCGGCTGAAGGCAGCGACGACCGGCATCCGGGCGCCTGGGCCGCGGCGAGCAGGGCGCAGCCGGCGACGAGGAGGCCCCCGCGGAGTCTCGAGCGCGCGCTCATCCGACGCATACCTCTGGTGAGGGAACGGTTGCAGGATAGCCGGGCCGGCCGATGGGCGCCACGCCCGAAGCGGGCCACGGCTCCACTTACCCGACCGCGGCCTTCCAGTGCGGGTCCAGCACCGGCTCGTACTCGGGGTGGCGCTGCAGGAACGCGCGGACGAACGGGCAGAACGGCACGACCTTGAGGTCGTTGGCGCGGGCGTGCTCGAGGCCGGCGCGGGCGAGGACCTCGCCGTACTTGCGTCCGCGCAGCTCGGGAGGCACTTCAGTGTGCATGAGGCGCAGCCGGCTCCCGGCCAGCACGTATTCGAGGACGGCGGTGTGACCGTCCGCGGTCAGCTCAAAGCGGCTGCCGGCGGCGTTGTTGACGACCGCCGGGACGGGGTCGGCCATGGGGATCTCCGGTGGAGGGCGAACCTCTCAAAGCCTCTCAAAGCTAGGTACTTCGAGCGGGAACCCACAGGGCGCCCATGAGTGAGCCGACCATCGTCGTAGCGGGAGCGACCGGCAACCTCGGCGGACGGATCGCGCGAGCGTTGCGCGAGCGGGGCGCCGGCGTGAGGGCGCTGGTGCGCCGCGGCGCCGCGCCCGACAAGGTCGAGGGGCTGCGGCAGCTCGGCGTCGAGATCGCCGCCGTGGATCTCGACGACGCGACCGGGGTGGCGGCGGCCTGCGCCGGGGCGTCCTGCGTGGTGTCGGCGCTGAACGGGTTGCGGGACGTGATCGTGGACGCGCAGTCGGTGCTGCTCGACGCGGCCGTCCGGGCCGGCGTGCCGCGCTTCATCCCGTCCGACTACTCGATCGACTTCACCGGGCTCCCGCCCGGCAGCAACCGCAATCTGGATCTGCGGCGGGCATTCCATCGGCGCCTGGACGCGGCCTCGATCGCGGCGACGACGATCTGGTGCGGCGCGTTCATGGAGCTGCTCACCGCCCGGATGCCGCTGATACTCTTCAGGCGCCGGCGCGTCCTCTACTGGGGGAACGCGGACCAGCGCCTGGACTTCACGACGATCGGCGACACGGCTGCCTACACGGCGAGGGCCGCACTGGACCCTTCCACGCCCCGATTCCTCCGCGTCGCCGGCGATCAGGTCACTGCCCGGTCGCTGGCGGCGCTGCTGGGCGAGCTGACCGGCACGCGCTTCCGTCTGTTCCGCGCCGGAGGCCTCGGCCTGCTCGGCACGATCATCACGGTCGCGCGAACGGTCGCTCCCGCGAAGCACGAGATCTTTCCCGCCTGGCAGGGCATGCAGTACATGCACAACATGTTCAACGGCCGGGCCGTGCTGGAGCCGCTCGACAACGAGCGCTATCCCGGCATGCGCTGGACGACGGTGCGGGACCTGCTGACCGGGTTCCTGGGGCGGTCGTGACCCGCGGCGCGGCGCCTGAGGCGGCGAGCAAGGCCGTGCGGCGGCAGCGCGGCTTCGTCTACTACGACGTCTGGATCCTCGCCGCCGCTGTGGGGCTCCTCGCCCTGATCGTCGTCCCCGCCGTGGTGCGCGGCGTGCGCGCGGCGCGGCAACGCCGGGCCGACCTCACCGAACCGTTGCGCCCGCGGTTCCAGAGCCGAATTGCCCTGCTGACCATGCGGGCGGATAGCGCCGAGCAGCAGCATCGGTTCGCCGGAGCCGCGGGGCTCTACGAGCAGGCGTTCGCCGTGTCTGGGTTCCAGCCGCTGTTCCTGGCGCTCGCCGCCGCCGACGCCGCGCAGGCGGGGGACAGCAACCGCGCCTTCCGGGACCTCGGCCGCGCGGTGGACGAGGGGTTTCTCGATCCGGGGTACTTCACGCGGGACAGCGCCACGTTCGTGCTGCACCGCGACGGGCGCTGGCCGGCGCTCGAGGCGAGGCTGCGGGCGCGCCGTACCTCGCTCGACTCGACGCTGATGGCGGAGCTGATCGCGCTCGCCGACTCGGACCAGCTGGCCCGGCAGAGCCTGAACGACGTGGTGGTGCGATACGGGCGGTCTTCTCCGCAGGGGGACTCCGTATTCCGGGCGCTCGACGCTTCGGATGCGCCGCGCTACGCGCAGATCAGGGCGATCATCGCCGCGCGCGGCTGGCCGGGCCGCCGCCTGGTAGGAGACGAGGCCGCGCACGACGCGTGGCTGCTGGTGCAGCACGCGCCGCCGGAGTTCCAGAAGCAGGTGCTGCCGCTCCTCCTGGCAGCGGTGCGCAAGGACGACGCGCGGGCCGGCGACGGCGCGCTGCTCGAGGATCGTGTGCTGGTGGCCGAGGGGAAGCCGCAGCTCTACGGCACGCAGACGCGGTACTCGGACCGCCCCGGTCCGCCGGCCCTCGACTCGATCGCGAACGAGCCCTGCGTGGACGTCCGGCGCCGGGAGGTCGGCCTCGAGCCGTTGGCGATCTACCTGCAGTCGCTCGGCGTGGAGTACGCGGGGCCGCCGGGGGTGTGCCGGCGGCGCTGACGCATGGCCTGTGGGCCGACGCGAGCTATGCCGCCCGCGGCTTCCGCCGCGGGACGTGAGCGGCGACGACGGCCGCGGCCGTGGTGAGTGCCCACGAGATCCAGAATTCGGTCCAGTTCTCGCGCGTGCCGGGCGCGGCAACCACCGCCGGAACCCACACGAGGATGGTGAAGATCCCGAGCATGGCCGCTTCGAGGCCAGCGGCCAGCCTGGGCAGCACGCCGAGCAGGATGCCGAGGCCGGCGGCGAGGTGGCACGCGCCGGTGAAGTACGCCCATCCCAGGCGGTACGGGAGCCACGCGGGCACCAGCGGGACGGTCAGGTTGACGTAAACGAAGTGCGACAGGCCGGTCGGGATCAGGCCGAGCCCAAAGAGCAGGCGCGCGAGCCTCGCGCCCCGCTCGCCCCCCAGGACGGGCCGCCCGCCGATGTCGGCGTAGAGGGTCCACGCTCCCGCCAGCAGCATCCCGTACATGCCACAATCGAGCCAACTCAGCTCGGTGAGCGGGTCGGTGACCACGGGCGGCACCTTGAGCAGCAACCACCAGAGCGCGACGTAGACGAACAGCACCAGCGACGCCGCAGCCGCGGTCCGCCGGGCGAGCAGGGCGATTCCCGCTGCGAGGGCCACCGCGGCGCACGCGCAGGCGAGCGCCGTGCGCCAGGCGACCCAGCCGGGCAGCGGCCCCCACACCAGTGGGAAGTCGCGGAAAACGAGGCCGATCGCGCCCAGGGCGATCATGCTCGACGCGAATCCCGCACGGCTGACCTTCGCGAAGCGCTGCACGGAGAGCCCTCCCGTGTGGAGGCTAGACGGGGCGGCTGGGTGCCGGGATCGCCGGGAAGATCACTCGGCCAGGCGGCGCCGATCAACGGCATGGCCGCTAGGCGTCGCCCCGCGCAGCATGCGGCGCGTCGCCCCCTGCGCCTCGCCATGCTGCCAGCACCCAGATGCCGCCTCCCAGGAGCGCCGCCACAGGCAGGATGAGCACCGCCACGCCCAGCGAGCTTCGATCGGATATCACGCCCACGAGCGTCGGCGCCGGCACATCTCCGAAGGTGTGGATCGCGAAGATGCTCAGCGCCACCGCGGTCGCCCGCATCTCGGGCGGCACTTCGTTGACGATGGCCGAGTTGACGGGGCCGGTGGAGGCGAACATCAGGAACTCGGCCACCATCACGGCCGTCCAGTAGAGCGGCGGATCGCGCGCCGTCAACGCCAGGAAGATCAGCGGCGCCGCGGCGAGCGTCGCGACGCCGGAGAGCCAGAGGTACGCCTGCCGGGTGCGCTCGAGCAGCCGGTCCCCCAGCCACCCGCCGAGAAAGGTGCCGGCGAGGCCCGTCGTGACGGCGATCATGCCGAAGGTCACGGTGGCCTTCACCTCGGGGAGCCCGCGCACCCGTTGCAGGAAGCTCGGCATCACCGTCGCGAGCCCGCCCAAGGCGAAGGTGTAGGCGGCGTAGCCCGCCACGGTCAGCGCGTACGGGCCGTTGCGCAACAGCGCGGCGTAGGTCGCTCGAGCGCTCCTGGCGGCGCCGCTCGGCGTCTCGTCGTGCAGCCCGCGCGGAGGGTCCCACAGGCGCAGGGCCACGAGCGCCAGCGCGAGGCCGGGGAACCCCGCCACGAAGAACGCCCGCCGCCATCCCCAGTGCGTGTCCACGAGCCCACCGACCACGTAGCCGAGGGCCGAGCCCACGGGGATGGCCACGAAGAAGATCGAGAAGACCCGGCCACGCACGGAGCGCGGGAAGTAATCGGCGAGGAGACTGGGGGCGATCGTGCCGTACGCGGCCTCGCCCACGCCGACCGATGCGCGGGCCAGAAACAGGGCGCCGTAGCTTCGCGCGAACCCGGCGAGCGCCGTGGCGATGCTCCACAGCCCCACGCCGGCGGCGATCAGCCTGGGCCGCGAGCCGCGGTCGCCCACCGTCCCGAAGAGAGGCGCCGAGACCGTGTAGACGATGAGGAAGGCGGAAGTGAGGGAGAAGAGCTGCGTGTCGGTGGGGTGCAGCTCGGAGTGCTTGATGCTCTCGAGCAGCGGCGGAACCACGTAGCGGTCCACGTAGTTCAGGAGGTTCATCGCGGTCAGCACGATGAGCCCGTTCCGGGCGGCGCGCGCGAGCGCGGGATCGGGGTCAGGCACGGACAG
>DATJUT010000067.1 GCA_035502185.1 Gemmatimonadales bacterium | reverse complement strand
GCGTTGTTCGCGGGCCTGGACGCGGAGGAGCTGGCGCGGCGTGGCAGGGCGAACGACAATCCGTATTCGGTCCGCTCGCTGGCGTTCATCATCGCCGGCCACGAGCGTCACCACGCGACGATCTTGGCCGAGCGGTACCTCGCGGCCCTGAAGCGCGGCTGAGCCGGAAGGGACATGATCTCGCTGGTGGTGCCGGCGTACAACGAGGCGGGTTTCCTGCCGAGGCTGCTCGACTCGGTGGACGCGGCCGCCGCCGCGCATCGGGGTGGGCCTTCTGGCGTCGAGGTGATCGTCGCCGACAACGGCTCCACCGACCGGACGGCCGCGGTCGCCGCCGCGCGCGGGTGCCGCGTGGTCCCGGCCGCGCCACGCTCGATCGGCGCGACGCGGAACGCCGGGGCCCGGGCGGCCCGGGGCGAGGTGCTGGCGTTCGTGGACGCGGACTCGCGGATCCACCCCGGGACGTTCAACGAGATCGAGCGGCTCCTGGGCTCGGCCCGCGCGGTGGGAGGCGCCACCGGCGTCACGATGGAGCGCTGGTCTCCGGGCATCGTGGCCACGTGGCTCGTGCTCGTGCCGCTGGTGTGGATCACGGGGTTCGACACCGGCGTGGTCTTCTGCCGCCGGACCGACTTCGAGGCGGTCGGCGGCTACGACCAGCGGCTCCGCTTCGGCGAGGACGTCGCCTTCCTGCTGGCGCTGTGGCGCCTCGGCCGCCGCAGCGGCCGGCACCTGGTGCGGGCGCGGCGCGCGAAGGCGGTGGCCTCGACCCGGAAGTTCGACGAGCACGGCGACTGGCACTACTGGGGCTTCGCGGCCAAGGGCATCGCCGGGCTGTTCGGTCGCGGCGACCTGAACTCCGTCGCCGAGCGCTACTGGTATCAACCCAGCCGCTAGCCGCGTGGAAGCCCTGTTCGCCGAGCTGGACGCCTCGCTGGGCCGGATGCGCGGGGCGTCAGCGGCGCCGCTCCGGGCGTTGCGGCGGGAGTACTCGCGTCGGCTCGTCACGGCGGCTCCGGAGGCGGTCGTGCGGCTCGCCCTGCGGCTCGTCGCCGCCGGCGGGATCGAGCGCCGGTTCATGGCCTACGAGCTGGTTCACCACCATCGTGCGGCGCTGGCCGGCCTGCGCGTCCGGACGCTCGAGCGCCTGGGCCGGGGGCTCGACGGCTGGGGCGCCGTGGACATGTTCGCGTGCTACCTCGCCGGGCCGGCGTGGCGCGAGCGACAGGTGTCCGACGCGACGATCCGCCGCTGGGCGCGCTCGCGCGACCGGTGGTGGCGCCGTGCGGCGCTGGTCAGCACCGTGCCGCTCAACGCGCGGGCACGCGGCGGGTCCGGGGACAGTGCCCGCACGTTCGCAATCTGCCGGCTGCTGATTGCCGACCGCGACGACATGGTCGTCAAGGCGATGTCGTGGGCCGTGCGGGAGGTGGCCAAGCGCGACCCCGGCGCCGCGCGCCGGTTCGTCGCCGCCCACGGCGATGCGCTGGCGGCGCGCGTGGTGCGCGAGGTCGGCAACAAGCTGTCGACCGGCGTCAAGAACCCGCGCCGGCACCGGGCGCCCGGGAACCGCGGATGACGCTGCGCGACCTCGTCCTGATCCGGCTCGGCGTCGCGCTGAACCTGGTGATCGGGCAGATCGTCGCCGCCCTGCTGCTGCCGGTCTACCTCGACTCGGTGGGAACGATCCTGGTGGCGGCGCTGGTCGGCCCGCGCGCCGCGATCGCCGCCGGGCTCGTGTCGCAGGTGCTCAACGCCGTCATCTCGGGCAACTTTTCCTGGCTCCCCTTCGCCGTCGTGCAGGTGGTGATCGCGGGCTACGCCGCGGCCGCGGCGCGACTGGGCCTGTTTCGCCGCCTGGCCACGGCGGTGCCGGCCGGCCTCGGGATGGGCCTGGCCGCCGCGGCATGCTCGGCGCCGATCTCGTACTTCCTGTTCGGCGGCGTGACCGCGGGCGGCGTGACCGCGGTGACGACCGTGCTGCGGGCGCTCGGCGTGCCGCTCGGCGTGGCCGTCACGTCGGCCAGCTTCGCGACGGACCTGCTGGACAAGGCGATCGCCTGCGCGCTGGTGAGCGTGGTGCTCCGCTCGCTGCCGCGGACGCTCGCGGCGCGGTTCCCGGAGCTGGCGCGGTGATCGGCTTCGTCCCCGGCCGCTCGCCCCTGCACCGCGCGCACCCGTACACGACGCTGGCCACGGCCGCGGCGCTGCTGCTGGGGGCGTTCGCGCTGACCCGCCCGCTGGAGGTGTGGCTGCTGGTCGGGGCGGCGGTGGCGTACGCCGCGGTGGGCGGCGTGCTGCGCGCCAGCGCGAGGACGGCTCTGCTCCTGTCGCTGCCGATCTGGGTCCTGCTGTTCGTGCTGCACGGCCTCCTCGGCGCCGAGCCGCGCGTGGTCCTGGGGCCCGTGGCCTTGTCCGCGCCGGGCCTGGCGCGGGCACTGGTGCTGGGAGGGCGCGTCACGGCCATCGTGCTCGGCTTCCTGACCGCGCTGGCGGCCACCTCGCCCCACCGGCTGGTGGAGGCGATGACGGCGGACGGCGCGCCGTTCGGCCGGGCCTTCCTGCTGGCCTCGACGCTCACGGTGCTGCCGCGGATGCGCGAGCGCGCCGCGCAGATCCTCGAGGCGCAGCAGTGCCGCGGACTCCGCCTCGGGGGCTCGCCCTTCGCCCGGCTGAGGGCGCTCGGCCCGCTCGCCCTGCCGCTGGTGCTCGGCGCCCTGGCCGAGGTGGACGAGCAGGTGCTGGCGCTGGACGCGCGGGGCGCGGGCGGCGCGGCACGGCGCACCGCACTCGACCCGCCCCGCGATTCCGCCGCGCAGCGCGCGTGGCGGTGGGCGCTGCTGCTGCTGGTGGCGGCCGCGTACGCATGGAAGTTCTGGAGACTCGGGGCATGACGGCGCTGGTGACGCTGGAGCGCGCGTCGTTCAGCTATCCGGGGGCGGCGCGGCCGGCGCTGGCAGAGGTGTCGCTGGAGCTCGCGCCCGGGGAGGTGGTCGTCGTGACCGGTCCGGCGGGCGCCGGAACCTCGACGCTGCTGCTGGTCGCGAGCGGGTTCGCGCCGCGGGTGGTGGGAGGCACGCTGACCGGGACGCGGCGCATCGCCGCGCGGCGCTGCGGGCTGGTGTTCGCGAGGCCCTGGACCCAGCTGACGGGCCTGTGCTCGACGGTGCGGGACGAGGTCGCGTTCGGGCCGGCCTCGCTCGGGCTGCCGCGCGAGGCCGTGCTGGCGGCGGCCGCGCGCGCCCTCGATCTGCTGCACGTCGGCCAGCTGGCCGACCGGGAGCCGACCGAGCTGTCGGGCGGGGAGCTGCAGCGCGTGGTGGTGGCCGCGGCACTCGCGCTGGCGCCGGAGGTGCTCGCGCTGGACGACCCGGCCGCCGAGCTGGATCCGGAGGCCGCCGACGCCCTGTACGCCGCGCTTCCCCCGCTCGCCGCGTCGGGCACCGCGGTGCTGCTCGCCACGCCGGACCTGCAGCGGGCGGCGCGCGTCGCGACGCGCGCCGTCGAGATGGCGGACGGACGCGTCGTCGCGAGCGGCGCTCCGGCGGAGGTGCTGAGTGGAACCGAGGTGGCGCGGCTGGCCCGGGCCGCGGGCTGCCCGCCGCCCTATCCGATCGACGCGGCGGCGCTGGTCCGGCGGGTGGCGCCGTGAGCGGCATGGACGTGCGGCTGGCGGGCGTGCGCTACAGCTACGGTTCCGCCGAGGCCGTCCGCGGCGTCGACCTGGTGCTCGAGGCCGGGGAGCAGGTCGCCCTGCTCGGGCCCAACGGCGCGGGGAAGACCACGCTGACCCGTCTCCTCGTCGCGTTGCGGCGGCCGAGCGCCGGACGGGTGACGGTGGGGGACTGGGAGGTGGCCCGGAGGCGGCCGGACGAGATGGCGCGGCGGGTGGGCTACGTCTTCCAGCACGCCGACCAGCAGCTGTTCGCCCGCTCGATCGAGGAGGACGTGGCCTTCGGGCCGCGCTGCCTGGGCCGGCGGAAGCCGCCGGTGGGCGAGGTGCTCGAGGAGTTGGGGCTGGCGCCGCTGGCCGGCCTGCACCCGTACGACGTGCCGGCGCCGACCCGCAAGCTGGTGGCGCTCGCGGGCGTGCTGGCGATGGAGCCGCGGGTGCTGGTCCTCGACGAGCCCACCGCGGGGCTCGACCACGTCCAGCGGGACGCGGCGATCGCCGCGTTGCGGCGCCGTGGCGGGGACGGCGTGACGATCCTGGCCGTGTCGCACGATCTCGGCTTCGTGGCGGACGCCGCCGACCGGACGGTGGTGATGCGGGACGGGCGGATCGTCGAGGATCGGCCGGCGCGCGAGCTGCTGTACGACCGTGAAGCGCTGCGGCGGCTGGGGCTCAGGCCGCCGGCGACGGTGGAGGTCGGCGAGGCGCTCGGGTTGCCGGGCCGGCCGGTGCGCTCGGTCGAGGTCGTGGAAGCGATGCGCGGAATTCGGTGGAGACAGGCGCCAGTGTAGTTGCCAGACGGCAAGGACCGAAGTGGTCACCAGCTCGTAGAAGCGAGAGGCCAGACCCGTCGCAAGTACTGGCAACTGGTCTGGCCTCTAGTCCCCCACCTCTGGCAACCGCTACTTCCTTCGCCGTCTTGGAACCGGTCGAAATTCAGTTCACCGCCTTGAGGATCCCGAGCAGGAAGTCCCAGAACTTCGGCACGGTGTCGAGGTGGATCTTCTCGTCGGGCGAGTGGACGCCCTCGAGCGTGGGCCCGAACGACACCATGTCCATCCCCGGATAGCGCTCGCCGATGATGCCGCACTCGAGGCCGGCGTGGATCGCCTTCACCTCGGGGTCCTTCCCGTACAGCGCCTTGTAGGTGGCCTTGGCCGTCTTCAGGATGGCCGACCCGAGGTCCGGCTTCCAGCCGGGGTAGCCGTCGCTGGTGTGGGCCGTCGCCCCGCCCATCTCGAGGATGGCGCGCACGCCGAGGCAGGCCTCGTCGAGCTCCGAGGCCACGGAGCTGCGCTGGCTGGTGACCAGCTGGACGGTCTTCGCGGTGGTGTGGACGGCGGCCACGTTGGTGGAGGTCTCCACCAGGCCGGGAATGTCCGCGCTCATCTTGAGCACGCCGTGCGGGAAGGCGGCGATGGTCTGGGTCAGCTTGTGCTGCAGCGCCTTCTTCAGGACCTTCCCCTTCCGCACCCCCTGTTTCTCCTCGAGCGTGACCGTGAGCCCGGGCTCCACGGTCGCCAGCTCGGCCTTGGCCGTCTTCTGGAACGCGGCGACGGCCGCGGCCGCCTCGTTCCACTTCCTGCTCGGCACGAAGACCACCGCCTCGGCTTCCCGCGGGATGGCGTTGTGCTTGTCGCCGCCCTCGACCGAGCTGAGGCGCGCGCCGAGGTCGGCGAGCGCGAGCGCGGCCCGGTTGATGATCTTGACCGCGTTGCCGCGGCCCTTGTCGATCTCGAGGCCCGAGTGACCGCCCTTGAGCCCGGTGACCCGGAGCGTGGCGGCGGTCGAGCCCGCCGGGGACGCGTCGAAGGCCGCCTTCCAGGTGCCGATGGTGTCGCGGCCCCCGGAGCAGCCGACGTACAGCGCGCCCTCCTCTTCGGAGTCGAGGTTCATCAGCGTGCGGCTCTCGACGAAGCCCGGCTGGAGGCCCGCCGCGCCGGTCAGACCCGTCTCCTCGTCGATGGTGAACACGAACTCCAGCGGCCCGTGCACCAGCGACTTGTCCTCCATGATCGCGAGGTTGGTCGCGACGGCGATGCCGTTGTCGGCGCCGAGCGTGGTGCCGTTGGCCATGAGGAAGTTGCCCTTGCGCACCAGCTCGATCGGGTCCTTGGAGAAGTCGTGCGTCTTGTCCTTGTTCTTCTCGCACACCATGTCGAGGTGGCCCTGCAGGGCGACGCTCTTCGCGCGCTCCTTCCCCGGCGAGGCGGGCTTCTTCACCACCACGTTGCCGAGCTTGTCGGCCTTGGCCGCGAGTCCCAGCTTCCTGGCCGTCTCCAGCACGTACTTCGAGATCTTCTCCTCGTGCTTCGACCCGCGGGGGATCCGCGCGATCTCGGCGAAGTACTTCCACACCAGCGCGGGCTGCAGGCCTGCAATCGCGTCGCTCATCATCGCTCTCCGGGAAGGTCCATCGTCACCAGACCGGCGCGGGCCAGTTGCTCCACGAAGCGGCCCACCCGGTCGCCCACGGCGTCCTCGTCACCGGCCAGCCGCCGGTGCAGCGCCTCCGCGATGGCCTGCACGGTCGTGCCGCCGTCGCAGCGATCCCACACGAAGCTGCCCTCGCTGTCGAGCCGGACGGCGACCTCGGGCCGCGCCAGCAGCGGCGCGAGCCACTGCAGGGCGAGCCGGCTCCGGAACTTCGGGGCCAGCACCGTCACCAGGCCGTCGGCCCCCCGCTCGAACCGCGCCAGCCGCCGCGGCCGGAGCGCGAACAGGTTGACCGGTGCCGTCACCGTCCTACATCACCGCGCTCGGCGGCGCCGGCTGGTCGGGCGCGCCCGCGTTGCGGAGCGGCACCTGCACCAGCAGCCAGCCGAGGAACAGCAGCACCAGCAGCGCGAACCAGAAGCCGAACCCGTGGAAGCCGAGCTGCGCCACCAGGAAGTTCGCGTAGTTCACGTTGCCGAACGCCAGCGCCGCGAACAGCAGTCCGATCAGGGCCTCGCCGGCGATCAGGCCGGCGGCGATCAGGATGCCGTTGTTCTCCACCCGCGCCTTCTGCGCGGCGTTGTGCTTGCGGCCCTCGCTCATCCAGTTGACGATCGCCCGGATGACGCCGCCGATGAAGATGGCGAACGTCGTGCCGAGGTTGATGTACATCCCGACGCACACCAGCATCGGGCTCGGCACCCGCATCAGGATCATGCCGAGGCCGAGCGCGAGGCCGACGATGATCAGCGGCCACGCCATGTGCCCGCCCACGATGCCCTGCGACAGCAGCGCCATGAGGCTCGCCTGCGGCGCGGGCAGGGTGGGTCCGCCGAAGCCGCCCGCGTAGGGCGGCACCGCCATCTGTCCGGCCCGGATGTCGCCCCCGTGCAGGACGACGAGCGGGAGAAACATCACGGCCGCGGCGACCGCGACGCCGAGCAGGTCGCCGATCTGCATCTTCCACGGCGTCCCGCCGAGGATGTGCCCCACCTTGAGGTCCTGCAGCATCTCGCCGCCGACGGCCGACGACACGCAGACCACGCCGGCGACGCCCAGCACCGCCGCGACCCCGGCCTGGCCCTTCATTCCCAGGGCGACCATCAGCAGCGCCGCGATCACGAGGGTCGAGAGGGTGAGCCCGCTGATCGGGTTGTTGCTGGAGCCGATGACGCCGACCAGGTAGCCCGACACCGCGGCGAAGAAGAATCCCGCGACGACCAGGACGATGGTCGCCACCAGCGCGGCGCCCCAGGCGTTCCCCGTGAAGTAGTTGTAGATGAAGAACACCACGACCGAGGTGGCCAGCACGCCCAGCATCACCCGGTTGAAGGGCAGGTCCCGCTCGGTGCGGTCGCCGACGACCTCGCCGGCCGCCGCGCGCTTGACGTCGCCGATCGACCGCCGGATCCCGGCCACCAGGCTCTTGCGCATCCGGAACAGGGTCCAGGCGGCGCTCATCAGCATGCCGCCGATGGCGATCGGCCGCACGATGGTGAACCAGACGTTGTTGGCGAGCCCGACCCACTGGTCGGTGGTGGGCGCCGAGCCCGCCGGGAACACCGTCGGCCCGATGAAGTAGGCGATGATGGGCACCAGCAGGCCCCACGCCAGCAGGCCGCCGCTGAAGTTCAGCGAGGCCAGCTTGGGCCCGATGATGTAGCCGACGCCGATGAACGCCGGGCTGATGGAGGGCGAGGAGAGTAGCATGCCGCTCTGCCCCGTCGCGCTGCCGCTGGAGCGCAGCGTGATGGTCGTCTTGGCGAACGCCACGAACTTCTGCCAGGCGCTCTGGAACAGGTTGATCTGCACGAGCCCCTGGATCAGCGCGCCGATGCCCATCGCGCCGAACAGGAACTTGGCGCCCGTGCCGCCCGAACGGCCCGCCTTGTGGATCTCGGAGGCGGCCACCGACTCCGGGAAGGGCAGCTCGACGTCCTCGACCATCACCCGCCGCAGCAGCGCGACGAACATGATGCCCAGCACGCCGCCCGCCAGCATGATGAGCGTGCTCTGGATGTAGTGGCTGGTGCCCGGGAACTCCGTCCAGACACCCGAGATGTACAGCGCGGGCAGGGTGAAGATCGCGCCGGCCGCGACCGACTCGCCGATCGAGCCCACGGTGCGGGCGATGTTCTCCTCGAGGATCGAGCCCTTCATCACCCGCAGCACGGCCATGCCGATCACGGCGGCCGGATAGGTGGCGGCGATGGTCATCCCGGCCTTGAGGCCGAGGTAGGCATTGGCCGCGCCGAGGACCACGCACATCACGAGCCCGATCAGCACGGCGCGGAGCGTGAACTCCGCCATGTCGCTGTTCGCGGGCACGTAGGGCTTGAAGGGTTGCGTCATGGGGGCTCCGGACGGGTTGCTAGTAGGGGAGGAACGAGGTGCCGCTCTGGAGCCGCCGCGTCCAGGCGGCGAGCAGCGCCGCGGCGCGGTCGAGATCCTCGAGGTCGACCATCTCGTTGGGGCTGTGCATGTAGCGGCACGGCACCGACACGACGCCGGTGGCGATGCCGCGCCGGGCCGTGTAGATGGCGTCGGCGTCGGTCGAGGTGCCGCGCGGCGCCGCCTCCACGCCGTACGGGATCTGCTCGGCCTCGGCCGCGGCGACCAGCTGGTCGAACACCACCGGGCTCGCCGCCGAGCCGCGGGAGAGCACCGGTCCGCCGCCGAGCTTGAAGTCGCCCACTTCCTTCTTCTCGACGCCCGGCGAATCGGTCGCGTGGGTCACGTCCACGACGATCGCCACGTCGGGCTCGAGGCCGAAAGCGCTGGTGCGCGCCCCCCCGCCGGTGAAGGCGATCTCCTCCTGCGTCGTCCCCACCGCCACGGCGCACGCGGCCGGCGGCTTCGCCGCCAGGCGCCGCAACGCCTCCAGCACCACGAACGAGCCGACCCGGTTGTCGATGCTGCGCGACACGAGCCGCCGGTTGGGCAGCTCCGCGATGCGGGCGTCGAGGACCCCGGCGTCGCCGATCCGCACCCGGTCCAGGGCCTCGGCCTTGTTCTTCGCGCCGATGTCGATCCACAGGTCGGTGATCTTCGAGGCCTTGTCGCGCTCGTCCGCCTTGATCAGGTGGATGGCCTTCTTGCCCACCACGCCGGCGACCGGCCCGGCGCGGCCCTCGAGCCGCACCCGCTGGCCCACCAGGACCTGGGGATCCCAGCCGCCGATCGGCGCGAAGTAGAGGAACCCGTCGTCGTCCACGTGCACGACCATCACGCCGATCTCGTCGAGATGGCCGGTGAGCATCACGCGCGGCTTGCCGCCCGGGTTCACGGTCGCGTAGCAGTTGCCGGCCACGTCGGCCTCGACCTTCGCGAAGGTGGCGGCCTCGTCGCGCCACACCCGCGCGGGGCCCCGCTCGAAGCCCGAGGGGCCCGGCGTGTCCAGCAGTCGCTTGAAGAAGTCGAGTGATCGGTCGTCCATCATTCGCGTCCCGTTCCAGGCGTGAGGTGGCGGCCCAACGTACGCCGGGCCCGAGTCCGTGGCAAGCGGGTGAGCGAGTCGGTGATGGCCCGGAAATGCTCCATCGTGGCCGCGGAATCCGGCCCCGCGGCCAGCCGGGGCTGCATCCCCGCCACCACCGGGCGCACGTCCAGCGCACGGCGGCCGTCGGGCATCGCGGTGTACTCCGCCCACAGGCCGCGGTTGGTCCACATCCGGTGCTGCGCGAACACGAAGTTGCCGAGCGAATACAGGATCGGCTTGCCGTCGGCCCAGCCGAGTCCTTCCGGCACGTGGGGATGGTGGCCGAACACCACGTCGGCGCCGGCGTGGATCAGTCCCTTGGCGATGGCGACGACGCCGGGCGGGGGGACGTCGCGGTACTCGATCCCGGCGTGCAGCATCACCAGCACGAGGTCGGCCCCGCTGTCGCGCGCCGCCTGGATCGCCGGGCGCAGGGCCAGGGTGTCCGCCCAGGCCACGCAGCACGCGGCGGGGTGGCCCCGCACGGTGAGGTCGGGATAGTTGAAGATCGCGGTGACCGAGAACATCGCCACCGTCCACCCCCGTCGGCGCAGGATCGCGGGCCGGAGGGCGTCGGCGACCGTGGGGCCGGTGCCCGCGTGTGCCACGCCGGCGCTGTCGAGATGGCGCAGGGACTCGAGCAACGCAGCATGCCCGAGGTCCCAGGCGTGGTTGTTGGCGGTCGAGACGGCGGCGAAGCCCGCGTCGGCCAGGAGCCGGGCGGCCGCCGCCGGCGCGGCGAACGCCGGGCTGAGCGCGGTGTCGGTGAACGTGCCGCGGTCGAAGATCAGGCTCTCGAGGTTGCCGATCGCGAGGTCGGCGGCGCGCAGGCTGTCGCGCACCGCGGCGAAGATCTCGGCGCCGCGCCCCGGCACGACGTAGCTGCGGGCGACGATGCGCGCCAGGTTGATGTCGCCCACCACCACGATGCGCAGCGGCTCCCGCGGAGCCTGGGCGGGAGCGGGACAGGGGGCGAGGCCGAGCGCCAGGGAGACGGCGAGGCACAGGCGACGGGGCGGCACGCCGTGTAGTATAGAACCGTGCGGCCGCCCCCGCCCGATCCGCCGCGCCGCTTCACCGCGCCCGATGGTGCGGTCTGGGAGGCCCGCCTGGTGGCCTCCGGCCGCATCTCCCCGTACCTCGCCCGCCGGCTCGCGCGTCCCGTCGTGGAGTTCCGCCGGCCCGGCGCGCCCCGCCAGCCGCCCATCTACGCTCCGTCGCCGGGCCCGGCCCTGGCCGGGGTGCCCGCGGAGGCGCTGCTGGCCGCCTGGCGCCGCGCCCGGACCTACTAGCATATCATTAGGCATTGACGCTACAATCCATAAGATTATTATGGGACCAAGTATGAAGACGAAGCTTCCTCAGGTCGCGGTCGCGCTGGACGCGGTGGACCGCCGGCTGCTGGCCCTGCTCCAGCAGGACGGCCGCGCACCGGTCGCGCGGCTCGCCGAGGCCGTCGGCCTGTCGGCGCCCCCGGTGCACGAGCGGCTGCGGCGGCTCGAAGCGGCGGCGGTCATCACGCGGTACACCGCGGTGCTCGATGCCCCGCGGGTCGGCTTCGGGATGACCGTCTACGTGGCGGTGACGCTGGCGCTCCACCGGGAGGGCGCGGTCCGCAAGTTCCGCGAGGCGGTGCGCGCCGTGCCGGAGATCCTGGAGTGCCATCATACCACGGGCACCGCGGACTTCCTGCTCCGCGTGGTGGTCCGCGACGCCGCCGCCTACGAGCACCTGGTGCTCGACACGCTCACTCGGCTGCCCGGCGTCGAGCGGCTGAACTCGTCCGTCGTCCTGTCGACCATGAAGTCGGAAACCGCGATTCCCCTGGAGTAGCCCGTGGCCCGACCCCCGTTCCTTCCGTCCGACGCGCTGCTGCCCGACCCCTACGGCGCGCACGAGATGCCGATCTACCAGACGAGCACCTTCACCTTCGAGCGGGCGGCCGCGGCGGCGGCGCGGTTCGCGGGCGAGGCGCCGGGCTTCGTGTACACGCGCATGGGCAACCCGACGGTCGCGCGGTGGGAGGCCCGGGTCGCGGCGCTGGAGAGCGAGGGCACGGACCGGGAGGCCGCGGCGATCGCCTTCGGGTCGGGCATGGGGGCGGTGACGGCGGCGGTGCTGGCATGCGTCGAGCACGGCGATCACGTGGTCGCGGTGCGGCCGCTGTACGGCGGGACGACCGAGCTGCTGGACGCGGTGCTGCCGCGCTACGGCGTGGCGGTCACGATGGTGTGTCCCGGCGACCTTCCCAGGGCGCTCGAGGCGGCGGTGCGCCGGCCCCGCACGCGGCTGGTGGTCGTCGAGACGCCCGCCAACCCCACGCTCGACATCGTCGATCTGGCCCACGCCGCGGGGGTGGCGCACTCGGCGGGTGCGCGGCTGCTGGTGGACAACACCTTCGCGACGCCGGTGCTGCAGCAGCCGCTGGGATTCGGCGCCGATCTGGTGGTCCACTCGTCCACCAAGTACCTCGGCGGCCACGGCACGGTGGTGGGCGGGGTCGTGGTGAGCGCCGACCGCGACCTGCTGGCGGGCCGCGTGATGCAGCTGAAGAACGTGCTCGGCTCCGTCCCGAGCCCGTTCGACGCGTGGCTGCTGCTGCAGGGCGTCAAGACGCTGCGCCTGCGGGTCGAGCGGGAATCGCAGACGGCGCGCCGGCTGGCGGCGGAGCTCGCCCAGCACCGGCTGGTGGAGTGGGTGCGCTATCCCGGCCTGGTGGACGACCCGGGGCACGAAGTGGCGAGCCGCCAGATGCTCGGCTTCGGCGCGATGATCGCCTTCGGCATCCGGGGCGGCGCGGAGCGCGGGCGCCGCTTCCTCGACGCGCTCACGGTGGGCAAGCGGGCGGTGAGCCTGGGCTGCACCGACACGCTGATCGAGCACCCGGCGTCGATGACGCACGCCCACCTGTCCGGCGAGGAGCGCGCGGCCGCGGGGATCACCGACGGCCTGATCCGGATCTCGGTGGGGCTGGAAAGCGCGGAGGAGCTGGAGCGCGACCTGCTGGGCGCGCTGGACGCGGCTAGTCGCCCTCGGCGGGGAGCAGCCGCGCCGTCGCGGTCCCGAGGAGCCGGGTCGCCGCGAGCAGCATCACCACGAGCATCACGATCGTGACCGGGCTCCAGGTGGCGTAGGCCGCCTGCAGGAACAGGTACCACAGGAGTCCGCTCCCGACCTCGAGGGGCCGGCTCATCACGATCAGCGCGACCACCAGGGGCACCGCGCTCGCCGCGACGATCAGCAGGCCGGCGGCGCTGGTCAGCGGGCGCCGCGTCGGGCCGATCCACGGCCACAGCCAAGCGGGGAGCACCAGGAGCCACACCGCGGCGAACGGGTTGTGCGGCAGCGTCAACACCACCACCACGACCAGGGTCGACAGCGCGGCCGCCCGGCCGGCCAGGGGGTGCGACACGACCAGCCCGGGCCTCTTCCGGAGCGAGCTCAGCAGCAGCCCCACCAGCACCATGACCACCAGCGTCGTGATGACGGGCAGCCACCGCGTGGAGTAGAGCAGCGGGTCGCGCACCGTGGCCGGCGACGCCTGGTACGCCGGCAGCATGTCGACCGACACCGCGGCCCGCAGCGCGAGCAGGCCGGCGATCCCGATCAGCCACCAGCCGCCGGCCCGGACCAGCTCCGAGCGGATCGCGGTCCGCGACGCGGGATCGGCCAGGGCCGCCGTCCAGGCCTCCCAGGTCGCGAAGGTCAGGGGCACGAACAGCGCGAGCGCCGCCAGCAGGATCCAGAAGCCCTTCACCATCCGCTCGTCGCCGAGCCCGAGATAGTGCACCGGGCCGTGGAGCACGGGCGCGGCGTCGAGGGCGAGGACCAGGCGCTCGGCGCCATCGCCCAGCAGAGCGAACGACTGCGGCCGCAACGTCTCCCACCGGTCGCCCGGCGTGTGGTAGAGGAACCGCGCGTACTCCGGCCGGCGCGACTCCACGTCGAGGTCGACGGCCGGCACTTCGGCGTCGATGAAGGGGCCCTGGTCGCTCATGGTCACGCCCAGGACCCGGTGGATCAGCTCCTCGAGCGTGCCGATGTCGGTGGTGCGGACGCCGCCCGCGGCGTACGCGTCGGCGCTCGCGCGCCGCAGCCACACCGGGGCGTAGTCGTCGTCGTCCTGCCCCTCGCCGTTGATGTGCACCGCCTTCCCGACCCCGTTCTCGACGTGGTCGAGCGAGATCGCGGCGATCACCTGGCCCGGATCGCGCAGGGAGCCGACGTAGGTCTGCGCCCCCACCAGCCCCCACTCCTCGGCGTCGGTCGCGACGTAGACGATGGCGTGGCGGTGCCCGTGCCGCTCGAGGACGCGCGCGAGCTCGAGCATCGTCCCGACGCCGGAGGCGTTGTCGCCCGCCGACTGGTCGGAGGTCGGCTGCCCGTCGTAGTGGGCGACCAGCACGATGGTGCCGGGCAGGCTCCCGCGGCTGGTGGCGACGACGTTCCGGCCCTGCAGCAGCCGGTCCTTCACCACGATGGGAAATTCCTGCGTGCTCGCCGTGAGGCCCAGCACCCCGAAGTGCGCCGCGAGGTAGGTGGCGGCATAGCGCGCGCCATCGCTGCCGGTCACGCGGTTGCCGAACCCCTCGCTCAGGACCCGGGTGTTGAGGAGCGCCGAATCGGCGTTGAAGTCCGCGGTGAAGGCCGGGATCGGCAGGTGCTCGGCGTGCGCGCCGGCCAGCCGCAGGAACAGGAACGCGGCGATCAGGGCGCCGACGAGCGCGGACAGATCGATCGCCGGGTGGCGATGCAGCCGGATGCCGTGGATCTCCATGCGGGGACCAATGTACGGTCTGGATCGGGCCCCCTCAACCACGGCTGGGGCCGGGCGCGGGGGCGGCAGTACATTCCGGGCCCATGACCTCGAGCGCAGTCGAAGCGTCGCGGCCCACGCGGCGCGCGATGGTGCGGTTCGTCTCCCGGGTGCTGGCGATCCTCACCGCCTGCTGGGTCGCCGTCGGCGCGCTGGCCGCGCCCGCGCTTCCGGGCGGCGGGTGGACGGCGGCCGCGGCCTGGGCGCTGCTCACGCTCGTCCCGCTCGCCCTGTTCATCGTGACCCGCGCACGGCGCGCCTACCCGGGCGCGCTCGTGCGGGTGCTCGTGTTCCGCCCGATGTGGTACGCGCAGCTCTTCGTCCTGCTGCTGGCGCCCCTGGGCGTGGTGGTGGCGCTCGCGGGCCTGCCGTTCGGCGTCGCCGGCGCCGCGGGTCGCGCCGCCCTCGCCGCGGGCGGCGCCCTGCTGCTGCTGGCCGCCGCGGCCGGCTACGCCGGCAGCCGGCGCCTCGTCGTCCGCCGCCTGACCGTCGTCCTGCCGGATCTGCCTGCGGCGGTCGAGGGGCTGGTCGTGGCGCAGATCTCGGACCTGCACGTCGGCCCGCAGACCTCGCGCCGGTTTCTCGCGCGGGTGGCCGACGCGGTGCGGGCCGCGCGTCCGGACCTGATCGCCGTGACCGGCGACCTGGTGGACGACTTCCCGCCCGATGCCGCGTACTACGCGGCCGCCCTGGGCGCCCTGCGGGCACCGCTGGGCGTGTTCGCGATCCCCGGCAACCACGAGGTCTACTCGGGCTGGGACGACCTGCGGCCGCGGCTGGAGGCCCTGCCGCTCGCGCTGCTGGTGAACCGCAGCGTGCCCCTGCACCGCAACGGCGGCGGCTTCCATCTGGCGGGCACCGGCGATCCGGCGGCGGGCCACGGGCCGCTGGCGCCCGACGTCGAGCGCACGCTGGCCGCCGTTCCGGCCGGCGATTTCGTGCTGGTCCTGGCGCACAATCCGGCGCTGTGGCCGGCGCTGGCCGCGCGGGGCGTGCCGCTGACGCTGAGCGGCCACACCCATTGGGGGCAGCTGGGCTTCCCACAGTGGGGCTGGTGCCTCGCCAGCCCATTTCTCGAGCTGGCGATGGGCGCGCACGTGCGCGGCGGCTCGGTCCTCTACATCCACCCCGGCACCAACTACTGGGGCATTCCCTTCCGGCTCGGGCACGCGGCGGAGGTGGCGGTCGTCACCCTGCGCCGCGGGGAGAGGGCGGCGATCAGAGACGAGGGGCCAGGGTAGTTGCCAGACGGCAAGTCGGGAGTGGTTACCAGAAGCGAGACGCAAGAGAACGGCACGAGCCGCGCATGACCGGCCACCGGGCTGCGCGGGGCGACCGTACGATTGCCGCGTGGGCCACTTCAAGCAGCTGAAAGCCTGGCAACACGCCAAGACGTTGGCGGTGCTTTCCAAGGCCGCGATCGCCCGTCTCCCGGCATCCGAGAGGGACGGGCTCGCGGATCAATGGCGAAGGGCCTCCTACTCCGTGGTCTTGAACATTGCGGAGGGGGCCAGTCGCCGGGGGACACGCGACTTCCGGAAGCACCTCGGAATTGCGAGGGCGTCCCTCGACGAGGTCGAGGCGATCATCGACCTTGCGGTCGCGCTCGACTACTTCCGCGCCGAGGAGCTGGCGAAGATCGAGGCCATCCGGGACGAGTGCGCGAAGACGGTGTACGGCCTGATACGGAAATTCGCGGATCCCCCGCCCGCTGCCATCTGACGGCTCATAACCGCTGTTCTCTTCGCCGTCTGGCAACTTCCCTGCAGTCTGCTGTCTTCAGTCTCCCGACTTCGCGGCCTCGGCCGCGAACAGCTTCGCGTACCGCTTCTGCGCCCGCGCCCGCCACGCCCCCTTGTGGAACGCGTAGCCGGCCAGGAGCGGCAGCGCGACGGTGGCCTCGGCGAACACCATCTGTTCCTCGCCCAGCTTCACCTTGCCCCAGGAATTCGCCTCGCGGAGCGTCGAGCCGGACAGCGCGCCGTCGCGCTCGTCGGCCACCGTGATCTGCACGGCGTAGCGGTGCATCTCGACGTCGTGGCCGAGCACCTCCGCCGCGACCACGATGTCCTGGGCGAAGTTCTTGGGCACGCCGCCCCCGACCATCAGCAGGCCCGTCGCGCCCGCCGCCAGCTTGAGCTGCGTCAGCTCCCGGAAGTCGGCGGCCGAGTCGAGGGCGAGGTACCCCTCCGGGTGATGGACCTGATGGTGCACCAGCCCGAAGCCGGCCGAGCAGTCGGAGAACGCGGGCACGAAGATCGGCACGTCGGCCCGGTAGGCGGCGGAGACGATGGACCGCACGCCCGGCCGGTTGCGCTCCAGCCACGCGCCCATCTCCCGGATGAATTCGCGCGAGCTCACGGCGCGCGGCCCCCCGGCCGCGAGCATCTCGTCGGCGATGTGGCCGACGGTCTCGTCGCAGATCCGCAGCTCGTCCTCGTCGATGTAGGTGTCGTAGATCCGGTCGATCGCCAGGCGGCGCAGCTGGTCGTCGTCGGCCCGCACCTCGCCGCGCCAGTGCCGGAATCCCAGCGCCTCGAAGAAGTCCTGGTCCACGATGTTGGCGCCGGTCGACACGACGGCGTCGACCATCCGGTGCTCGATCAGGTCGACGAACACGTCCCGCAGCCCGGCCGAGCACAGCGAGCCCGCCATGCATACGATGACCGAGCAGTCCTTGTCGGCCAGCATCGCGTCGTAGATGCGGGCCGCGCGCCCGAGGTTCCGTGCCTGGAACGCCATCTCCGCCATCGCATCCACCAGCGGGCGGACGTCGTGCTGCTTGATGTCGATGGACGTCACCGGCGTCTTGAGGATGTCGCGCTTCCCGGGCTCGGCCATGAGTCCCCTCCCGTAACGGAAAAGCCACCCGACCCGGCTACGGTCCGGACCGGACCGCCATCGCGCGGGTGGGTGGCTTCCTGGCCGGAAAATGACCAGGCCGAATCCGGCCGTCAACGGAGGAACCCGGGTCGGCCGCTGCGCGCGTGCCGTTCGCGCGCGCCGGGCCGGCACGGTCCCCGGTCAGCCTGCGGCGAGCGAGCGGAGCAGGGCCGCGACGTCGGCGTCGGACACGTCGCGGATCTCGCCGTGACGGGCGGGCTCGCGGATCGTGGCGATCTCGCCCGACGGCCCGATGCCGACCAGGGCGGTGGCGTGACCGTCGCCTTCGGTCACGGTGAGGCGCAGCACCCACACGCCCTCGCGCGGCCACTGCCGCCGGACGACGTAGACCCCGGGCGTGTCGGTTCGAGCCAGATCGAGGGTGATCGACCGCCGCGACCCCGCGACCATTCCCTCGGCGGTGCCGGTGACCGTGAGCTGGCCCGGATGGCATCCGCGGTTGGCGTGCACGACCACGAAGGCGCCGCTCGTGTCCGCGGACTCCGCGGGCTTCGGCCGCTCGATCGACAGCGATGGAGGACAGCCCAGCGCGGGCGTGGGTGCCGCGGCCGCGAGCAGAGCCGTGGCGGCGAGGGTCGTGGTGACGAGGAGACGGTTGGGCATCGGTCGCTCCGACGTTGGGGATGCGACTGGGATGCCGGCCGGCCGCCGCCGGTTTAGAGGACCCCCAGCCAGGCCGCGACGCGCACGGCCGCGCGCTGCCACCAGGGGAGAGTGCCGGGCGAGCCGGGGAGCGACTCCCACCACGCCTCGAGCGCGCGGCGGTCGAGCGCGAGGACCTGCGTCTCGCCCGCGCCGGCCGGTGGCGCGGCCAGAGCGGCGAGCCGCCGGTAGACGGCCACGCGCGTCGCACCGGAGGTGCGCCGGAGCAGGTGCCACAGCGTGATCGCGTCGTTCACCCTCGCTTCCCGCAGCACCACGGCGGCGGCGGCCGAGCCGCCGCGCGCGAAGTCGAACCGGACCAGGGCCGCCTTCAGCGAATCGGACGCGCGGTCGGCGAACGGCGTCCCCGGGGCGAAGCCCGGCCGGGTGTAGGCCGACATGTTGAAGGGCACGATCGAGGTCTCGCCCAGGCGCCGCAGCTCCACCCAGCCCACCGTGACGTGGATCAGACCGCCGCCGCCGGAATCCACGGCGAGGGTGTAGGCGCATCCGAGATCGACGGCCGTGGCCGCCGGCGTTTCGACGTAGAACAGGCGCGGCGGGGCGGCGATGCGCGCCTCGATCCGGCCGGCGTCGAGGGCGAGCCGGTGCTCGGGCCGCGCGGACAGGAGCCGGATGCGGGTCCGCGGCGCCACGTCCACGACGCCCAGCCGCCCGACGGCGAGGCGCAGCCGGGATCCGGCCGAGGTCTCGAGCCGGCCGGCCGCCAGCGAGTAGGCGCCCGACGCCTGCACGACGTGCCACCGTTCCCCGCCGTGGCGGAGCGCCACGACCCCGGCGACGAGAAGCACGAGACCCGCGGCGAGCGCGGGCCGCACTCCCCAGGCCGACGGCGGTGCGGCGAACGGCGATCGGAGGCCGTGCCGGAGATTCCACGCGGGCGAGGGCACGAGCGGCGACGCGGCGGGTATGCGGGCCGCCGCGTTCAAGCGCGCGGCGATGCCCGGCCACAGGTCGGGCGGCGGAGCGATGGTGCGCGGCAGCGACTCGATGCGTGCCGCGAGGTCGTCCGGATCGCGCGCGCCGGTTCCGGTGTGGCTCATCGCGACAGTGCCTCCCGCAGCAGGCGGCGTGCCCGGTGGAGTTGGGCCTTCGAGGTGCCGGGCGCGATCCCGGTCATGGCGGCGATTTCCTCGTGCCCGTAGCCCTCGATGTCGAACAACACGAACACCGCGCGGGCTCCCGGCGGCAGCGCGGCGATGGCGCGCTCGAGGTCCAGCCGCTCCGGGGTCCAGGCGCCGGCCGTGCCCTCGGCGGCCGGCGCTGAGCCCTCGGCGCCGGGCGCGTCGCCCTCGGTCACCACCCGGCGCCGTCGGCGGCTCGCCGCCCGCCGGTCCGCCAGCACGACGTTGACCGTGAGCCGGTGCAGCCAGCTGGCGAAGGCACTGTCTCCACGGAATCCGGGGAGCCGCTCCCACGCGCGGACGAAGGCGTCCTGCGCCAGCCGTCGCGCCTCGACGGCGTCGCCCGCGAGCCGCAGGCACAGCGCGTACACGCGCCCCGCGTGCAGCCGGTAGAGCTGCTCGAAGGCGTCCTGGTCGCCCAGCTGCGCCCGGCGCACCTGCTCGTTCACGCGCAGCTAGGATGCCGGACGGTGCGGGCGGGTTTGAAGCCGGAGCGTGCTACTTCAGGAGCAGCTTCGCGATGGTCTGGAGCTGCATGTTGCTCGTGCCCTCGTAGATCGTGCCGATCTTGGCGTCGCGGTAGAACTTCTCGACCGGGTACTCCCGGGTGTAGCCGTACCCGCCCAGCAGCTCGACGCACAGCGAGGTCACCCGCTCGGCCACCTGCGAGGAGAACAGCTTGGCCATCGCCGCCTGCTGGGTGAAGGGGAGACCGGCATCCTTGAGCCGCGCCGCGTTGTAGACCATCAGCCGCGCCGCCTCCAGCTCGGTGGCCGCCTGCGCCAGCTGGAACTGGACCCCCTGGAAGTCCACGATCGGCTTGCCGAATTGCCGCCGCTCCTTGCCGTACGCCATCGCCGCCTCGAGGGCGCCGGACGCGACGCCGATCATCTGGGCGCCGATGCCGATCCGTCCCTCGTTGAGCGTCTCGATGGACACCTTGTAGCCCTGGCCCGCTTCCCCGAGGACGTTCTCCGCCGGCACCTCGCACTCGTCGAGGATCAACTCGGTCGTGCTCGAGGCGCGGATGCCGAGCTTGTTCTCCTTCTTGCCGACGGCGAAGCCCTTGAACGCGCGCTCGACGATGAACGCGGTGATGCCCTTGTAGCCCTTGGTGGGATCGGCGTTGGCGAACACGACGTACAGCGACGCTTCGGCGCCGTTGGTGATCCACAGCTTCCGCCCGTTCAGCACCCACCGGTCGCCGCGCCGCTCGGCGCGCGTCTCGAGGCCGAAGGCGTCGGAGCCGGCGGCGGGCTCGGAGAGCGCGTACGCGCCCACCCATTCGCCGGCCAGCTTCGGCAGGTAGCGGGCCTTCTGCGCGTCGTTCGCCCAGCGCAGCAGGCAGTTGTTCACCAGGGTGTTCTGCACGTCGACCAGGATGGCGGCCGACGCGTCCACCCGCGACAGGCTCTCGACCGCCAGCACCGCGAGGAAGAAGGTGCCGCCCGCGCCGCCCAGCGCTTCGGGGATCTCGATGCCCATCAGGCCCATCTCGAAGCACGGGGGGATCAGCGACGGGTCGAGCGCTCCGGTTTCGTCCATTCGCGGCGTGAGCGGGCGCACCCGCTCCTCGGCGAAGCCGCGCACGGCTTCGCGGAACATCTGCTCTTCCTCAGAGAGGACGGTGAGCGGCGGCGCGCTGTTGGCCATGACGGTGAGGCTCCGGAGCCGCGGGCGTCACGGCCCGCTGGATCAGTACGTGGTCCAGGTGTCCGCCCACGCGTTGCTGAGCGGAACCAGGGCGGACAGGGAGTTGATCGAGGACTGCGTGTAGCACCAGGTCCACTGGACGAGCGCGGTGCCGGGCTGGACCGTGTCCGGCGCGACGGGCTGGCCGAGGGCCAGGTTGAGCCCCGTGACGACCATCCCGTGGACGATGGCGCCGGCGGCGTTCGGGTACAGCACGCCGCCGGCGAGGATGATCCCGTCCCAGTGGGCGCTCGGCGCCAGCGTGACGTTGCCGGTGGCGACGAGCAGCCCGCGTCGCTGGCCGGCGGGAATCGTGACGTCGCCCGCGGCGTACCCGACCAGGTAGTTGGTGTTCATGACCGGCGGCCACGGACCGGGCGGGACGGTGTAGTCCGGGATGAAGTTGCCCGACGTCAGGGCCGTCCAGTCGATGTGGGTGGAGTCGTACAGGTTGCTCCAGGACGGGTAGCCCGTCTCCACGCCGATCCCGGCCGGCGCCTGCACGTTGACCGCCTGATAGTGGCCGCTCGGCGCGCTGACGGCGAACGTGTCGGCCGCGAGGCCCCCGGGGGACGTGCAGGGAGGGATCGAGCCGAGGTCGTGGCCGCTGAGCGGGTTCGCCGGGGCGGGGGAGGCACTGGCACCGTCGATCCGCACGCCGTTGAGCGCGACCAGCGCGGCCCGGGCCGGGAGCACGCCGCCGTTGAGCTGGGCGAACTGCGCGATGGTGCGGGAGCCGCGGGTCTGGCCGGCCATCACCGGGCTGGTGGCGACGCCGGTGGAGCGCACCACCCACAGCGACAGCGGGCTGCCGTTGGCGCCGCCGCTCGCCCGCAGCTTGACGGCCACGACGTCGGCATAGCCGAGGACCAGCTGGATCCGGGTCGAGTCCCAGGTCGACGAGTCGCTCAGCCCGCGGTTCTGGGAGAAGTAGTTCTGGAGTCCGGCCTGCGCGAGGGCGAGCGCGCGGGCCGTGCCGAACGAGTTGTCGGTGGTGCGCTGCTCGGCGGAGACGAGCAGGAACGAAGCGGCGAGCATGACGGTCAGCAGCGTCGTCACGAGCAGCGTCGTGGCGAGAACGAACCCGCGCTGGCCGGGCGCGGCGCCGCTAGGAGTGGTTGCGGAAGACCACATCGGTCGTGAGCCTGAACTGCACGGGCAGCGCGCGGCCCTCGGGGGGTTGCTCGCTGGCCGCGACCAGGATCAGGCGCACCCCCTTGACCGCGGTGAGATCGGTCGGCGGCGTGGTGCGCGCCGTGTAGCTGCTGTCCAGGAACTGGAAGCTGGCGCTGGTGTCGAACGGCGCGACCAGCTCGTCGCGCTGGCCCGTGGAGAGGACGGTGCGCCACAGGCCGATCTTGCCGGGCAGCTGCGCGGAGGGCGCGAAGGCGTAGCGCACCAGCTGGTACAGGTAGATCACGGTTCCCGGCGGCGTGCGCACGTCGTTCGGACGCACGGCGACGGCCAGGGGTGACCAGCCCGGCATCCCGAGGATCCGGATCGGCGGGTTGCTGCGCGGCCAGTTGCACGCCCACCCCCAGTTGCGGCTGACCGTCGCCGGCTCGACGAACACGTACTTCCCCGTCGAGTCGCGCCACGCGTAGCCGCTGGCGGTCACGGAGAAGTACGTGGCGGAATCGGCGGGGAGCAAACCGACGACGGTCCGTCCGTTCCACTGGCCGCAGGCGACGCCGAAGGCGTAAGGCACCCGCACCGTGACGGAGTCCGTGGCGGCGGCCACCAGGCCGCTGTCGCTCACCATCCGCAGGTCGCCCGCCATCACGTTGAGCGCGGCGCGGGCGCCGCCGCGCGCCTGCATGATCGCGCCCTGGAGGGCCACGAACCGCGACTGGGAGATGACGAGCTGCGTCAGCGATACGCCGATGAGGGCGGCGATCAGCATCGCCACCAGCAGCTCCGCCAGGACGAAGCCGGCGCGGGCGCGTCCGGCGGCCGGCCGCCGGCTCATCGCCGCGGCACGGGGCGACGCTCCTCGCCCCCGCGGGCCGCCGGTGCCGGACTGGGCGCCGAGCGCGGCGGTCACGAGTGATTCCGGAATACGACGTCGGTCGTGAGCCTGAATAGCATCGGGAGGGCGCGACCCTCGGGCGGCTGCTCGCTGGAGGCGATCAGGACGAGTCGAATCCCCTTGACCTTGTTGAGATCCGCCGGTGCCGCCACCCTGGCGGTGTAGCTGCTGTCCAGGAACTGGAAGCCGGCGCTGGTGTCGAACGGCGCGACCAGCTCGTCGCGCTGGCCCGTGGAGAGGACGGTGCGCCACAGGCCGATCTTGCCGGGCAGCTGCGCGGAGGGCGCGAAGGCGTAGCGCACCAGCTGGTACAGATAGATCACGGTTCCCGGCGGCGTGCGCACGTCGTTGGGGCCCACGGCGACGGCCAGGGGCGGCCAGCCGGGCGCCCCCAGGATCGCGATCGTCTTGCTGAGATACGGCGCGCCGCACGCGCTGCCGGAGCTGCCGGCGACGGTGGCCGGCTGGACGAAAACGAACTTCCCGGTCGAGTCGCGCCACGCGTAGCCGCTGGCGGTCGCGGAGAAGTACGCGGCGGAGTCGGCGGGGAGCAGGCCGACGACGGTCGTGCCGCTCACCTGGGTGCAGGCGACGCCGAAGGCGTAGGGCACCCGCACCGTGACGGAGTCCGTGGCGGCGGCCACCAGGCCGCTGTCGCTCAGCATCCGCAGGTCGCCCGCCATCACGTTGAGCGCGGCGCGGGCGCCGCCGCGCGCCTGCATGATCGCGCCCTGGAGGGCCACGAACCGCGACTGGGAGATGACGAGCTGCGTCAGCGACACGCCGATGAGGGCGGCGATCAGCATCGCCACCAGCAGCTCCGCCAGGACGAAGCCGGCGCGGGCGCGTCCGGCGGCCGGCCGCCGGCTCATCGCAGCGGCACGGGGCGACGCTCCTTGCCCCGCTGCATGTTGATGGTGTCGGGCCGCGCACTCGGCAGGGTGGACGCGACGATGATCTGGATGCTGTCGAGGCGGGGCGAGAGAATGGTCACCGCCGTGCAGCCGACGACCCGGTAGAGCCCGCTGGACGCCGTGTCGCAGCCAACCAGGTTGGGCAGGCTGTCGAAGGGCGAGCTTGCCGCCCGGTCCACCTTGGCGAGCAGCGTCGACATGCCCAGCGCCTGGTCCGTGGCGCGGGTCGAGTACTTGGCCACCCGGAACGAGAGGCCCACCAGGGACAGGATCACGACCGAGAAGATGACCACCGCCATCATGATCTCCACCAGCGTGAAGCCCAGGCCGGGCCTCACCGGGTGATGCGAATCTGTCCTGCCTGGGTGATGCGCACCTGATGGTAGTAGTCGGATCCGCCGACCGTCACGAGCATGGTGGTGTTGGCGGTGCCGTTGGGCATGATCTGCACGCTGGCCGGCGTGGCCGACAGGGCGCCGAGCTTGAAGTCCGAGTTGATGTCGAACACGTAGGTCCGCAGCACCGTGTTGCTGGGCGGCGGCTGGCTGATCGTCAGGGTGAGCGCGGACGCGTCGACCGCGATGATCACCGGCGAATGCTGCCGCGCGGCCAGCGACTGCGACAGGAGGAACTCGGCGGCGATCACGTTCGCCGACCGGTTCACCCGGGCGTGTCCCAGCGTCTGGCCGACCTTGGGTATCAGGCTGGCCACCACGACGAAGATGATGATGATGACCAGGACGGCTTCGAAGATCGTGAAGCCGGCCACCGTCGAGTCGGCGCATCGGGACTCGCGCGCTCTGGGTCGAGACGCTGAGGAGTTCGTCGGGAGCGATGAAGGGCAATGTCCGTGCCGAGTGCGTCCCTGGGCCTAAGTCCTTGCGCTACATTTTACTACAAACGAGAGGCGGGGGACAGGCCCGACAGCCGGTGCAACCGGCAAGCGCCCGGGCTGCAAGAAGATGCAGCCGCGCGACGCGCGTTCAGGCGAGCACGTCGAGCGCCACGCCCACGCGGCCGAACGGGGCGCTGACCTGCGCCCCCTGGACCGCGGGCCGGATCCGCTGGAGCATCTCCCGGGCGATCGCCACGCCCTCGGCCAGCGCCGCGTCCTTGCCACGCTCCTGGGCGCGCCGCATGCGCTCGATCACCGTGGAAGGCACGGACACCCCCGGCACCTCGTTGGCGAGGAACTCCGCGTTGCGGAGCGAGACGAGGGGCCAGATGCCCGCGATGATGGGGATGCGGAAGCCCTCGGCCCGGGCCAGGAATCGCTCGAGCTGCTCCGGATCGAAGACCGGCTGGGTGATCGCGAAGTCGGCCCCGGCATCCACCTTCCAGGCGAAGCGCTTGAGCTCCCGCTCGGGGTCCACGGCAGCCGGATTGACGCCGACGCCGATGACGAACGCGGTCGGCGCTCCGATGGGATTGCCGCCCGGGTCCAGGCCGTGGTTGAGGCGGTGGACCAGGTTCGTCAGGCCGATCGAATCGATGTCGAAGACCCCGGTGGCCTCCGGGTAGGGCCCCATCTTCGGCGGGTCGCCGGTGATGATGAGGAGGTTCCTGAGCCGGTGGGCCGCCGCCCCCAGCAGGTCCGACAGCATGGACAGCAGGTTGCGGTCGCGGCAGCAGTAGTGGATCACCGTTTCGATGCCGACCTCGCGCTCGATCAGGAGCGCGCTCATCAGCGCGCCCATCCGGCTCTGGGCGCGGGGGCCGTCCGGCACGTTGATCGCGTCGATGCCGGCGCCCTTCAGCTGCCGGGCCCCGGCGAGCATCGTGGCGGGATCGACGCCGCGCGGCGGCACGATCTCGACGGTGGTGAGGAACTCGCCCCCGTCGAGCTTGCGGCCCCAGCGCGACCGCTCGGCCAGCGGCACCGGCTCCACCCCGGTGGGCGCCACCACCGGCTCGGCCGACACCGCGATGACCTGACGCGGCGACACGCTCTGCACGTAGGCCGCCATCGTCTTGACGTGCTCGGGCGTCGTGCCGCAGCAGCCGCCCACGAACCGCGCGCCCGCCTCCACCAGCCGCTTGGCATACTCGCCGGTGTACTCGGGCGACGCCATGTACATCTTGCGGTCGCCGACCTGCCGCGGGAGACCCGCGTTGGGCTGCGCCGACAGCGGTCGCGACGTGACACGCGCCATCCGCTCGATGGCCTCGAGTACCCCCTGGGGCCCGACCGAGCAGTTGAGCCCGATCACGTCGGCCCCGAACTCGTCGAGCGCGCGCGCCAGCGTCTCGGGATCGCTGCCGTACGCCGTCGCGCCGTCCTCCTGGATCGTCATCTGGGCCACGACCGGCAAGTCGCAGACGGCCCGCACCGCGCGCAGCGCCTCGTGGATCTCGTCGAGGTCCGAGAAGGTCTCGAGCACGAAGCCGTGGACGCCGCCCTCCAGCAGCCCCTCGGCCTGCCGCTTGAACAGCTCGAACGCGTCCACGCGCGAGGTCTCCCCGAACGGCTCGAGCCGGACGCCGAGCGGGCCGATGGCGCCGGTCACCAGCGCCCGCGCGCCGGCGGCTTCGCGGGCGAGCTCGGCGGCGCGGCGGTTGATCGCGCGGGTGTCCTCCGCCAGCCCGTAGTGTCCGAGCTTGATCGGATTGGCGCCGAAGGTGTTGGTCTCGAGGATCTCGGCGCCGGCTTTCACGTACGCGTGGTGGATCTCCCGCACCAGGTCGGCCGCCTTGAGCGACAGCTCGTCGTAGCAGACGTTGATGAAGACGCCGCGGGCGTACAGCATCGTGCCCATCGCACCGTCGAACAGGTGCACCCGCCCGTCGTCGATCAGGTCCCGCAGCGTGCGCTCAGGCATCCGGATCGTACCCCAGCACCGGCCCCAGCCAGCGCTCCGCCGCCCTTGCGTCGAACCCCTTGCGGCGGGCGTAGTCGTGCACCTGATCGCGGCCGATGCGCCCGAGGCCGAAGTAGGCCGCCTCGGGATGCGCGAAGTACCACCCGCAGACGGAGGCCGCGGGCCACATCGCCCAGCTCTCGGTCAGGCGGATGCCGGTGCGGGCCGTGGCGTCGAGCAGGGAGAACAGCGCCGCCTTCTCGGTGTGGTCCGGGCACGCGGGGTATCCCGGCGCGGGGCGGATGCCCCGGTACCGCTCGGCGATGAGCCCCGCGTTGTCGAGGGACTCCGCCGGGGCGTAGCCCCAGAACTCGCGGCGCACCCGCTGGTGGAGCTGCTCCGCCAGCGACTCGGCGAGCCGGTCAGCGAGCGCCTTGGCGAGGATGGCCGAGTAGTCGTCGTGGGCGCGCTCGAACTCCGCCGCCAGCTCGTCCACCCCGAAGCCGGCCGTGACGGCGAACCCGCCGATCCAGTCCGGGAGGCCGGAGTCGCGCGGCGCGACGTAGTCGGCCAGGCACAGGTTGGGCCGGCCGGGCGGCCGTTCCATCTGCTGGCGCAGGTGGTGCAGCACCGCGAGGACGCGGCTGCGGCCGCGGTCGGCGTAGACCTCGAGGTCGTCGTCGCCGACGCTGTTGGCGGGGAAGAGCCCGAATACGGCGCGCGCGTGCACGCGCCGCTCGGCGGCGACGCGCTCGAGCAGGCGCCGGGCGTCGTCGAACAGCCGTCGCGCCTCGGTTCCCTTCACCGGATCGTCGAGAATGTCGGGATACCGGCCGCGCAGCTCCCAGGCGGCGAAGAACGGCGTCCAGTCCACCGTCGCCACCAGATCCTCCACAGGGATGTCGTCCAGGCAGCGCACGCCCTCGACCGCGGGCTGCGGCGGGGCGTAGCCGTCCCACCGAAGCGGCAGCTTGTTGCGACGGGCCTCGGCGAGGCCCACCAGGCGCCCGTCGGCCCTCCGCGCCTCGTGCTCGCGGCGCAGGCGGCCGTATTCGCCGCGCACCCCCGCCACGAACTCCGCGCGCCGCTCCGGACTGAGGAGGTTGGCCACCACGCCCACGCTCCGCGACGCGTCGGCCACGTGCACGGTGGGGCCGTGGTACGCGGGCTCGATGCGCACCGCCGTATGGACCCGTGAGGTGGTGGCGCCGCCGATCAGCAGCGGGATGGTGAAGCCCTCCCGCTGCATCGCGCCGGCCACGTGGACCATCTCGTCCAGCGAGGGCGTGATGAGGCCGCTGAGGCCGACGGCGTCGGCGTTCACGCGGCGCGCGGTCTCGAGGATCGTGGCGGCGGGGGCCATCACCCCGAGGTCCACCACCTCGTAGTTGTTGCACCGCAGCACCACGCCCACGATGTTCTTGCCGATGTCGTGGACGTCGCCCTTCACGGTGGCGAGCACGATGGTGCCGTTGGTGCGCGGCGCGCCGCCGCCGGCCGCGCGCTCCCGCTCGATGAAGGGCACCAGGTACGCCACCGCCTTCTTCATCACGCGGGCGCTCTTGACGACCTGGGGCAGGAACATCTTGCCGGCGCCGAACAGGTCGCCCACCACGTTCATCCCGTCCATCAGCGGCCCTTCGATCACCTCGATGGCGCGGGCGCGGCCCCGGCGCGCCTCCTCGGTGTCCGCCTCGACGTGGTCGAGGATCCCCTCCACCAGCGCGTGGGCGAGCCGCCGCTCCACCGGCCAGCTGCGCCACTCCTCGGTGCGCGCCGCCTTCGGGGCGCCCGCCGCGTGCTCGGCGAGGGCGATCAGCCGCTCGGTGGCGTCGTCGCGGCGGTTGAACAGCACGTCCTCGACGGCCTCCAGCAGGTCCTTGGGAATGTCGTCGTAGACCGCGAGCTGGCTCGGGTTCACGATCCCGAGGTCCATGCCGGCGCGGCGCGCGTGGAACAGGAAGGCCGAGTGCATGGCGTGGCGCACGGCGGGGTTGCCGCGGAAGCTGAACGAGAGGTTGCTCACCCCGCCCGACACCAGAGCGCGGGGCAGTGTCTCCTTGATGGTGCGGCAGGCCCGCAGGTAGTCGACGGCGTAGCTGGCGTGCTCGGCCATCCCCGTTCCGACGGGGAAGACGTTCGGGTCGAGGATGACGTCCTCGGGCGGGAAGCCCGCCCGGTCGGTGAGCAGCCGGTAGGCCCGCGTGAGGATCTCCACCCGGCGCTCGTACGTGTCCGCCTGGCCGCGCTCGTCGAAGGCCATCACGACCACCGCGGCGCCGTAGCGCTGCACCAGCCGCGCGTGCGCGAGGAACGCCTCCTCGCCCTCCTTGAGGCTGATCGAGTTGACGATGCCCTTGCCCTGAAGGCACTTCAGCCCGGCCTCGATCACCTCCCAGCGGGACGAGTCGATCATCAGCGGGACCTTGCTGATCCCGGGCTCGCCCGCGACCAGGTTGACGAAGGTCCGCATCGCGGCGACCGAGTCCAGGAGCGCCTCGTCCATGTTGACGTCGATCACCTGGGCGCCGTTCTCCACCTGCTCCCGCGCGATCTTCAACCCGGCCTCGTAGTCGCCGCGCTTGACGCACTCGGCGAACCTGGCGGAGCCGGTGACGTTGGTGCGCTCGCCCACGTTCACGAACAGGGTGTCCGGGCCGATGGTGAGCGGCTCGAGGCCGGCCAGCCGGGTGTGGGGCGGAACCGGGGACACGCGGCGCGGCGGCAGGCCGGCGACCGCGCCGGCGATGGCCGCGATGTGCGCGGGCGTGGTGCCACAGCAGCCGCCCACGATGTTGAGGAGCCCGCTCGCCGCGAACTCTCCGAGCAGCTCCGCCATCTCGGCCGGCCCCTGGTCGTACTGCCCGAACGGGTTCGGCAGTCCCGCGTTCGGGTGGCAGCTCACCGGGACGTCGGCGATCCGTGCCAGCTCCTCGACGTAGGGCCGCAGGTCGCGCGCTCCCAGCGCGCAGTTGAGCCCGACGGCGAACAGGCCGGCGTGGCGGATCGAGTTCCAGAACGCCTCGACGGTCTGGCCCGAGAGGGTGCGACCGCTCCGGTCGGTGATGGTGCCGGAGACCATCACGGGCACGTCGAGCCCGCGCCGCTCGAGCAGGGCGCGGATGGCGAACAGCGCGGCCTTGCAGTTCAGCGTGTCGAAGACGGTCTCGACCATCAGCAGGTCGACCCCGCCCTCGAGCAGCGCCTCGGCCTGCTCGCCGTAGGCGGCGGCCAGCTGGTCGAAGTCGACCGCGCGGTAGCCCGGGTTGTTGACGTCGGGGGAGAGCGACGCGGTGCGATTGGTGGGCCCCAGGATGCCGGCCACGAAGCGCGGCCGGTCCGGCCGGCGGGCGGTGAACTCGTCGGCCACGCGGCGCGCGACCGTCGCGGCGGCGACGTTGAGCTCGCGCACCAGGTCCACGGTGCGGTAGTCCGCCTGCGCGATCGCGTTCGCGGTGAACGTGTTGGTCTCGGCGATGTCGGCGCCGGCCTCGAAGTAGGCGCGGTGGATCGCCTCGACCACGTCCGGCCGGGTGAGCGACAGGAGGTCGAGGTTGCCCTGGAGGGGCACCGGGTGCGAGCGCAGGCGCGCACCGCGGACGTCGTCCTCGCCCAGGCCGCGGCCCTGGATCATGGTGCCCATCGCGCCGTCGAGCACCAGGATCCGCGCCGCAAGGGCGCGCTGCAGCTGTTCGCGTCGGTCCGCTGTCCCCACTCCGGAGTCTCCACAATCGAAAAGCCCGGCGGCGCCGAAAGCAGGCACCACCAGGCCGGCTTTTTAGCGGAATGTTTAACGTGGCCGCAATACGCCGCAAATCGCCACGAGGTTCGGTTGTAGGGGCAACTTAACCAGGCCACCGCCGGCCGCGCCACCCTCCCACCGGCGCTGGCCCGCCCGGACGCACGCCACGGCCGGCGGGCCGCAGGCCCGGAACGGGCCGGCTAGGCGGTCAGCAGGCGGAGGGCGGCGTCCGCGCCGATCCCTTCGGCGAGGATCGTCTTGCGCCTGGCGGCGGCGCCGGCGGCCACCGTCACCGCCGTCCGCGGCAGCCCGAGCGTCCGGGCCAGGAACCGGGTGAGCTCCTCGTTCGCGGCTCCCTCGACCGGGGGGGCGGCGACGCGGATCCGCAACCGGTCCCCGGCGACGCCGGCCACCTGGCTGCGGGAGGCGCGGGGCGTGACGACGACGGCGATGCTCAGGCCGCGGGCGGTTTCCCGCAGCCACGGCGTCACCACGCGCGCAGCACCCAGTCCCGCACGAGCTGGAGCAGGAACCACGCGACCAGCGGCGTGAGGTCGAACCTGCCCAGAGGCGGCACGATGCGGCGCAGGGGCGCGAGCAGCCACTCGGTGAGGAAGACGAACGGGCGCATCCAGCGGCTGTAGCGGGACGCTCCGATCCAGGAGCCCACGACCCGCACCGCCAGGGCCAGGATGACGACGTTGAACGCCCAGTACACCGCCAGTCGCGCGGCGTAGCCGGGGCCGAGGCTGGCGGCCGCCGCCAGCGACCGGGCCTGGCCGGCGGCCCACGCGACGGCGGCGATCACCACGATGCCGCCGCCGACCGCGATCGCGATCAGCCACCACGGCGCCGATTGCGGATTGCCGCCGGTGAGCAGGATGCGGCGCTCGATCGGGGCGAGCAGCGGATCGGTGAAGGCGCGGATCGCGCGGGCGGTGCGGCCGAACGGGTTGATGGCGCGTGCCTGCACGGCCAGGGCGCCGAAGCCGCCGAGCACGGCGGCGGCGGCGGCCGCGAACACGACGTAGCGAAGCAGCACGGCGAGGTCGATCACGGCGTGGCGCCGGCGCGGCTCGGCGTGCGGGTCAGCTGACCCGCATCGTCTTGCGCTTCATGAAGTCCATGAGGATGAACTGGCCGAGGGTCATCGTGTTGGTGAAGTACGCCTTTCCCCGGCAGATCTCGGAGACCTTCTTGACGAAGTCCACCAGCATCCGGTCGCGCGCCAGCATGAAGGTGTTGATCATGATGTTGCTGCGCTTGCACAGGGCGACCTCGCGGAAGGTGGCCTGCAAGATTCTCGGATCCAGCCCCATCGAGTTCACGTAAACGCGGCCGTCCGGCAGGGTGAGGGCCGACGGCTTGCCGTCGGTGATCATGATGATCTGGCGCATGTCCTTGCGCTGGGCCAGCAGCAGCCGGCGCGCGAGCTTGAGGCCCTCGGCCGTGTTGGTGTGGTACGGCCCGACCTGGGCGTGCGCCAGCTTGGCGAGCGGGATCTCCTCCGCCGAGTCGTGGAACAGCACCACCCGCAGCGTGTCGCCCGGGAACTGGGTGCGGATCAGGTGGGTGAGGGCGAGCGCGACCTTCTTGGCCGGGGTGAAGCGATCCTCCCCGTACAGGATCATCGAGTGGGAGCAGTCGAGCATCAGCACGGTGGCGGCGCTGGAGCGGTACTCCGCCTGGTGCACCATCAGGTCCCGGTACTCGAGGTCGAGGGGCACGCCGAGTCCCTCGCGCTCGATGGCCGACAGCAGGGTCGCGATGACGTCGAGGTTCATCGTGTCGCCGTACTCGTACGGCCGGCTCACGCCCTCGGCTTCGACGCCGGTGGCGAGGTACGGCGTCTCGTGGCTGCCGTAGCTCGACCGGCCGATGCTGCCGAGCAGGTTGCGGAGTGCGCGATAACCCAGGAAGTCGATGCCCTTCTCGGTGAGGTTGAAGTGCACCTGCTGCGCGGCCGAGCGCGCCTGGCCCTCCGTCCCCTCGACCAGCTCCTGGCCGCCGGGCATGCGCGGCGCCTCGGCGACGCTGAGATAGCCCTGCTCGATGAGGCGCTGCACGATGGCGTCCAGCAGCTCGGCGAGCTGGCGCTCCAGCTCCGCGTCGCGATCCGCGTCGCCCGTGCTCTCGCCGCGCAGGACCTTGAGCATGTCCGGCGTCAGCATGCCGGAGTTCTTCAGCGCCTCGAGGATGGCGTCGTGGAGCGCGGCGAGGGAGCGGTCGCCCTGCTCCTCGCCGCCCTCGCCCCACAGGCGCTCGCCCGCGCCGCCCGCGAATCCGGACTGGAGCAGGAAGTCGGCGAGCTGGTCGAGCAGGTCCTGAAGATTGACCGCATCGGCCAGCTGGTCGATGTACTTGGAGAAGGTCGTGTAGCGCACGGGGCTCCCCGTAAGCTCGTCGGGGCCCCACATTCCGGCAATGCCCGCACCACGCGCCTCGCCGTTCGGAGCTCTCCGCCACCGCAACTTCCGGCTGTTCTTCTTCGGTCAGGGCACGAGCCTGGTGGGCACCTGGATGCAGATTGTCGCCCAGGGCTGGCTGGTGCTCGAGCTCACCAACTCTCCGTTCTACGTCGGCCTGGTGAGCGCCCTGGGCTCGCTGCCCATCATGCTCGTGTCGCTGCCGGCCGGCGTGTTCGTGGACCGCGTGAACAAGCGCCGGCTGGTGGTGCTCACCCAGACGCTGTCGCTGCTACAGGCCCTGGTGCTGGCGATCCTGATCTGGACGCACCGCATCGCGCTGTGGCAGGTGGCGGCGATCGCCGTCTTCCTCGGCACCGTCAACGCCTTCGACACGCCGGCGCGCCAGGCGTTCGTGATCGAGATGGTGGGCCGGGAGGACCTGGGGACCGCCATCGCCCTGAACTCGTCGGCCTTCAACGCCGCGCGCGTCGTGGGGCCCTCGTTGGCCGGGATACTGATCGGCGCCGTGGGCCTGGGCTGGTGCTACTTCCTGAACGCGGTGTCGTACGTGGCCGTGATCTGGGGCCTGCTGAAGATGCGCCTGGCGCCGTTCGTTCGTCCCGATCATTCGGGCGACGGGTGGGCGCAGTTCCGCGAGGGTGCGCGCTTCGTGAGGCGCGACCGGCGCGTTCTGGCCCTGGTGGGCATGATGGCGGTCGTCAGCGTCTTCGGCTTCCCGTTCCTGGTGTTGATGCCGGTCTTCGCGCGCGACGTGCTCCGGGTGGGGCCGTCGGGGCTGGGGTTCATGTCCGCCTCGGTCGGTGTCGGCGCCGTGATCGCGGCCCTCGGCCTCGCCATGTTCGGGCCGCGGGTGGGCAAGGGGCGCATCCTGATGTGGACCGGGCCGATCTACGGCGCCGCGCTCGTGTCGTTCGCGGCGGCGCCCGCGTTCGCCCTGGCCCTGCCGGCGCTGGCCTTGGCCGGCGCGGCGATGATCCTCAACAACGCGGTGACCAACACGCTGCTGCAGACCATCGTGCCCGACGCCCTGCGCGGGCGAGTGATGGGATTCTACGCGTTCGTGTTCCTCGGGATGGCGCCGTTCGGGGCGTTCCAGGCGGGGTGGCTGGCCGAGCACCTCGGCGCGCCCATGGCCGTCGCCGTGGGCGGCCTGGTCTGCGGGCTGTCCTCGCTGGTGATCTGGCGGCGGGTACCGGAGGTGCCGCTGCTGAAGTGATCAGGGCTCGGATGGCAATGGGCAGGTCAGTTGCCGGTCGCCAGGGGGAAGTGGTTACCAGTCGTGAGCAATCAGGGGCCAGTCCAGAGGTCAGTACTGACAACGGGACTGGCCCCTCACGTCTCGCGCCCTGGACCACTGGAGACTCGCCGTCTGGCAACTGCCCCGCCCACCGCGTTCCTTCTGCCGCTTACTCCATGCCCCTGCGCCGTGCCGCGTCGGCGATGATCTCCGCCGCGCCCTCGTAGCCCAGCCACGCGGTGTTGACGACCAGGTGGTAGTTGGCCGCCTCGTCCCGCCGGCGCCCGTACCAGTGCTCCAGGTACCGCTCGCGGGCGGCATCGACGCTGTGGATCTGCCGGGCCGCCTCCTCGCCGGTGACGTGCATCCGTTCGACGATGGTGCGGATGCGCGTCTCCCGCGGCGCCACGACGTAAACGTGCAGGACGTCCGCCGCCTCGCCGGCGGTGGCGAGGTAGGCCGTGGCGCCGCGCCCGACCAGGACGACGCGCCCGTGGGCCGCGGCCTCGGCGATGACCCGCTCGGTGATGCGATGCAGCTGGTCCTCGTCGGGCTCGGCCTGGGAGGCCGCGGCCTGAACGAACATCTCGGGCGCGGAGATCGCGAGCGTCCGCCCGAGGCGCTCGATCAGGGAGGGTGAGCGCTCCTCGCGCGCCGCGACGGCCTCGGCCGGCAGGCCCGCCCGCCGCGCCACCTCCCCCACGAACTCGTTGTCGATGACCGTCCACCCCAGGCGCTCGGCGACCCGCCGGGCGACCAGGGAGCCGCCGGAGCCGTACTGGCGCGTGACGGTGACGACGGCCATCCGCCGCTCAGCGCCCCCGCAGGCTGTTGCGGAGCGCGTTGATGTCGAGAATCGGCACGCCGCCCGTGGTCGGCACGAGGATCACCAGGTTGTTCGAGTTCTTCATGTCGTGCAGCACCTCCAGGTACTGCTTGGTCAGCTGCTCGGCGGTGAGCGTCTGGTTCAGGAGCCGCTGCTGCTCCGACTGCAGCCGGGCCACCTCGACCCGGTGGCGCTCGGTCTCGATCTGCTGCTCCTGGGCGATCTTGTTGTTGATCGCCTGCACCACCTGCTCGGGCGGCTCGAGGTTGCGCAGGAAGAACGCGGTCACCTGCGCGATGCGGAACGGCGGGCCCCCGGCCCGGGGCTGGGTGACCAGCGCCGAGTCCACGAGGGCCTCCATCGTCTGGGCGATCAGCGTGCGCTTGCTGATGTCGTTGATGGAGTACTGCACCATCCCGTCGCGGACCCCCTTGCGGATGGCGTTGCGCACCGCGCTGTGGATCTGCGCCTCGGCGCCGATCTCGGTGAAGATGCGCGGCGCCTGCTGGGGGTCGATCTGCCAGCGAAGGCCCGCGTCCACCTTCATCGCCATCTGCTCGCTCGACAGCGCGTCCATCGTCTCCCGCTCATCGCCGCCGACCTCCGGGAACTGCTCCTCGCGCGTGGAGAAGCGCTCGACCGAGGACCAGGGCGTGACCAGCCGGATTCCGGGCAGGAGCGGCTTGGGATCGACCGTGCCGAAGGCGTGGCGGACGCCGACTTCGCCGGGCTGGATCACCACCAGGCCCGAGCCTAGGACCAGCAGGGCCCCCAGCACGAGGAAGCCGATGGCCGCGGCGCGCAGGATTCCGCCGATGGGACGCGGGCCCTGGCTCTTGGTGGCGGCGGATGCGGTGGTGACGAGGAAGGAGACGGCGAGGAACACGAGACCGAGGACCAGCTCGCCCACGGAGGGCTCCAGGTGGCAGACGGCTCGAAGATACGGGCCGCGACCGGAGCGCGACAGGACGGGCGGGCGCCCCGGCGCGGCCCGCGGCCGGCCCGTCCGCGGCTAGGCGAAGGGGCTGCCGGGGCCCGACTTGGGGAAGGGTGGCTGCCGCTCGGGGCGGACGCGCGTGTAGCCCGCGTCCTCGCTGCGCGCGATGCGCCGCTCCGCCGCCAGGCCCTCCAGCACCAGCTCGCACGCGGCGACGGTCGTCGCCGGGTCCTTGCGCCGGGCCAGCCCCACCCGGTCCACCAGGTCCAGCAGGCCCGGCACGACGCCGAACCCCTTGAGCAGCGCGTCCGACCGCTCGTCGTGCGAGACCTTGAGGGCGCCGCCCTCGTCGAACCAGTGCACGATGTCGTCCACGTTGGCGCCCCCGGCGCGGTCGCCGAACGTGGCCCCGGCCGCGCGACGGATCAGCTCCCGCGCGATGACGTCGGCGCCCTGCAGCTCGCCCTCGTACTCCAGCTCCAGCTTGCCCGTGATGGCCGGCACCGCGGCGTACACGTCGGACACCCGCGGCACGATGGTCTTCTCCTTGTTGACCGTCGAGCGCCGCTCCGCGTTGGAGACGACGTTCTCGAGCACCGAGATGGGGAGCCGCTGGCTCACCCCGGAGCGCTTGTCCACGCGCTTGTCGCCGCGCGCCTCGAAGGCCACCCGCTCCACCAGCTCCGCGATGAAGTCGGGGACCATCACCGGCCGGCCGCCGCGCTCGAGCCACGCCTCCTGGTCCGTGATCGCCATCCCCAGCTCGAGGGTGCGCGGGTAGTGGGTGGTGATCTCGGAGCCGACCCGGTCCTTCAGCGGCGTGATGATCTTGCCGCGCGCCGTGTAGTCCTCCGGGTTCGCCGTGAACACCAGCGCCACGTCCAGCGAGAGGCGGATCGGGTAGCCTTTGATCTGGACGTCGCCCTCCTGCATGATGTTGAACAGGCCGACCTGGATCTTCGCCGCGAGGTCCGGCAGCTCGTTGATGGCGAACACCCCGCGGTTGGCCCGCGGCAACAGCCCGTAGTGGATCGTCAACTCGTCGGACAGCAGGTGCCCGCCTCGCGCGGCCTTGATCGGATCCACGTCGCCGATGATGTCCGCGATCGTCACGTCGGGCGTCGCGAGCTTCTCCACGTAGCGCTGGGCGCGCGACACCCACGCCACCGGCGCGCGGTCGCCGTGCTCCTCCACCAGCAGCCGCCCGTACTTGGAGATGGGGGCGAACGGGTTGTCGTTGACCTCGCTGCCTTCGAGAATCGGCACCTCCTCGTCCAGCAGGGCGATCAGCCCGCGCACGATGCGCGACTTGGCCTGGCCGCGGAGGCCGAGCAGGATGAAGTTGTGCCGCGACAGCACCGCGTTCACCAGCTGCGGCACCACCGAGTCGTCGTAGCCCACGATGCCCGGGAAGATCGGCTGCTCCGACTCCAGGCGGCACAACAGATTCGCCCGCATCTCGTCCTTGACGGTGCGGGTCCGGCGCTCCGGGGCGCCCCACTCGGACTGCGCCAGTTCACCCAGCGTGCTTGGCTTGCTCATATCCGGGATATTGGTACCCTGACCGTCCCCATTCAAGGCCCGCGGGAGAACCGCCTCGGCGTCGGGGCCGCGGTTCGCTGCGCGGGCGGCCCGCGGCGCCACCCGGGCGGCGCTCGTCGCGCCCCGGGATCCGGTGGAAACACCGCGGCCTCGGGGCAGGTATTCGGGACGCATCCGCTGCGCGCTGCGCGCCGCCCGGCGAAGGCGCCGAGAGTCGGCCGTCGGCGCGGTGCGGCGCGCGCGACCGGCGCCCCGGTAAGCCCCTGTGGCACAACCGCTTGCGGGGAGGCGGGCGGATCGCGTCCGCGGCGTGATTTCCCTGCCCGCGCCGCGGAGATGGGGACCGGCTTACCCTTGACAGTCTGCGGGCGTTGGGTAGCTTAGGCGCCGGTTGAGGCCGGCGGCAGCGGCGCACGGACCTCGTTATGTGTTCCGCTGAGAGATATTTCTAGTTTAAAGGAGATTCGATGAAGCGCTTGTTCCTGGCAGTTGCGGTGCTCGGGCTCATGGCGTGCGCGAAGAAGGAAGCGGCGCCCCCGGCCGAAACGCAGACTCCGGCCGCTGCGCCGGCTCCGGCGATGGCCGACACGACGAAGCCCGCCATGGGGGCGGACACGTCGAAGATGGCGGCTCCGGCTGCCGCTCCGGCGCCCGCGCCCGCGAAGAAGGCCGAGGCCCCGATGAAGAAGAAGGGCATGTAAGACTCGCTGCCCTCTTCGCACGAGGACCCGGAGCTCGCTCCGGGTCTTCGTGTTTTCAGGGGTACGGATCGGCCCGCGGCGGCGCGCGGAAGCTGGCGCCGGTGCGCTCGGCGGCGTCGGCCGCCGCGACCGCGGGACGCCATCCGAGCAGGCGCTCGGCGCGCGCGGAGCTGTAGCGGTTGTCGCCGGCCAGGAACTGCACGGCGACGGTGAGCGAGAGCGCGCCCGTAGGCACCAGGGCGCCGATGGTGGCGTCCCACGCACGCGCGGCGGACCACGCCAGGCCGCGGGGGATCCTGAGCCAGCGCGGCGTGACGCCGAGACCGGCGGCGAACCGCTCGACGAACTCGCGCAGGGTCAGCTGGCCGTCGTTGGTGACGTTGAACGGCCCCGTGGCCTCCGGGTGGTCGAGCGCGGCGGCCACGGCGGCGGCGACGTTGCCGGCGTACACCACCGTCATGCGGTTGCCCCCGTCGCCGATGAGCGGCACCCGGCCGCGGCGCAGGGCGCGGGCGATCCCCGGCGAGAAATAGCGATCCCCTTCCCCGTAGAGCACGCACGGCCGGAGCGCGACCGCGCTGAGCCCCGTCTGGCGGGTCACGCTCCACAGCGCCAGCTCCGCCTCGCGCTTCGACCGCGCGTAGCGCTCGCGGGTGAGCGGAGCCTGCGCGAGGTCGAAGCCCTCGTCGTTCCCCGGCCGGTCGATCGACGCGCAGCTGCGGCCGTAGACGGCGACGGACGAGAGGTGGATCATGCGGGCCCGGCCCCGCGCGGCGCTGCGCGCGACCCGTTCCGTGCCGAGCACGTTGACCTCGCGCCACGCGGCCCAACGGCCGCCGGCGAGCACCGTCGCCGCGGCGTGAACCACCGCGTCGCAACCGGCGATCGCGGCGTCCAGGCGCGCGGCGTCCGACAGGTCACCGCGCGCCGGTTCGGCCCCGAGGCGTACCAGCTCGGCGGCGCTCGCCTCGGACCGGGCGAGGGCGCGGACGGCGTCGCCGCGGGCGCGCAGCGCGGCGATCAGGTGGCGCCCCACGAGCCCGGTGCCGCCGGTGACGAAAACCTTCACGGCGCCCCCTCCGTTCCGCGCTCCTCCCAGGGCAGCTCGCGGATCGTCGCGACGGACCCGTCGGGCAGCTCGACTGCCGCGCCCGCCGCGACGCTCCGTCGCACGACGCCGAGCCCCACCCAGGTGTCACGGGCCGCCCACCAGCAGGCGCTGCTGAGGCGGCCGGCGGGCTCACCCTCCGCGACGACCGCCAGCGGCAGCGACGCAGGGTCACGCTCGAGCGCGAGGCCGGCGAGCCAGCGGTTCGGGTGCCCGCGGAAATGGACGCGCGCCACGGTTTCCTGGCCGAGGTAGCAGCCCTTCGTGTAGGAGACGGCGCCGAGGTCGTCGAGTCGCGCTTCCTGCGGCAGCGTGCGGTCGTCGATCTCGGCGCCGAGGCGCGGGAAGCCGGCGAGTATCCGCCGCTCCTCGAGCAGCGCGGGGGAGATGCCGCGGGCTCCGCGAGCCCGCAGCGCCGCGACCAGGGCGCCGGCGTCCGGGGCGGGCACGAGGCACTCGAAGCCGTCGAGTCCGCGTGCGGTCACGCGGCTCACGGCCACGTCCGCGCCGGCCCGTCGCAGCGATGCGGTCCGGCCGGCCTCTTCCGGCAGACCCTCCCCTGCGACCGGTGCCAGCACGTCCCGCGCCGCCGGGCCGTAGACGCCGATCGAGGCCGATGCGGCCGTCACGTCCTCGCAGCGGCACAGGCGAGGCGGCAGGGAGCGCTCGAAGGCGGTCGCCACGTCCGTCGCCGCGGCGCGTGGTGCCTCGACGATCAGGGCGTCGGCGAGGCGGGTGATCCACAGCGGCGCGACGATCATCCCTTTCGGCGTCAGCAGGGCGCCGAAGAGGTGACTGCCGTCGCCGGCCTGCTCCACGTCGCAGGTGACGAGGCCCTGGAGGCAGGTGACGCGCGCGCTGCCCACGAGCCGGTACCTCGCCAGTCCCGGCCGGCGGAGGACCCCGGCGCCGGTGGCCAGCGCCGCGCGATCGGCGGGATCGACGGCGTCCCGACCGACGAGGGGGGCGGGCTCAGGCATGCCCGGATGCCTCGATCTCCCGCAGCAGCGGCGACAGCTCGGCGGGCAGGTGCCCTTCGAACGAGTCCCACACCAGGTCGGCGCCGGCGAGAGTCTCGCGCGCGTGCGAGGTCGTGAGCGCGACGCAGCCCGCACCCAGGGCGCGCGCGGCGGCGAGCCCAGGCGTCGAGTCCTCCACCACGACGGCCCGCACGCGCTCCGGCGGGCTGGCGACGGCGGCCAGCGCGCGGCGGTGTCCTTCCGGGTCCGGCTTGCACCGCGTGACGTCCTCGGCGCTCACCACGCAGGCGACCACGTCGGCCAGGCCCGCGCGCTCGAGGCCGGCGGTGATCTCGCGGCGCAGGGCGCCGCTCACCACGGCGATGCGCGCGGCGGCCGCGGCGGCGCGCACGAACTCGCGCACCCCGGGAACCAGAGGCAGGGCGGCGCGGGCGCCGGCGGCGTAGCGCGCGGCCTTGTCGGCCGCGAGGCGGTCGAGGGCCGGCCGGTCCAGCGGCCGCCCCGAGCGCCGGAACGCCTCGCGAATGCACACGCGGTCGTCGAACCCGAGGTACTCCGTGTAGTACGTGGCCTCGTCGACGTCGATCCCCTCACGCCCGAGGACGTCGCGCAGCGCGGCGAAGTGGATGGGCTCGTCGTCCACGACGACGCCGTTGAAGTCGAGCAGGACGACGTCGGTCACCGGGCGCGCGTCAGTCGCCGTAGGCCAGGTCGAGCAGCTCGACCGGGTGCCGCAGCTCGACCTCCAATCCGGCCAGCAGCGCGCCGGCACCGATCTGCATCAGGCAGCCCGGGTTGCCGGTCGCGACGACGTCGGGTGCGGCGGCGGCGATGGCCCGGAGCTTCCGCTCCAGGACGTCCAGGGAGAGGTGGGGCTGGAGGAGGGAATACACGCCGGCGCTGCCGCAGCACCGCTCGCTGTCCTCCAGCGGCACCAGCTCCAGCCCGGGGATGGCCGCGAGCACGGCCAGCGGCGCTTCCACGACCTTCTGCGCGTGAAACAGGTGGCACGGCGCGTCGTAGGCCACGCGCCGCCGCAGGGGGCCGGCGCGACGGGGACCGCGCTCGGCGAGCACCTCGCTCACGTCGCGCACCCGCGCGGCGAAGGCGTGCGCACGCTCGGCCATCGGGTCGTCGGCCAGCACTTCCCCGTAGGACTTCAGCATCGCCCCGCAGCCGGCGCTGTTGGTGACCACCGGCAGGCCCGGAGCCGCGGCGTCGAACGCGAGCACGTTGGCCCGCGCGAGCGCGCGGGCCGACTGCGCTTCGCCGGCGTGCGCCGCGAGGGCGCCGCAGCAGGCCTGCCCCGGCACCTCCCGCACGCCCACGTCGTTCCTGGCCAGCGTGCGGACCGTCGCCCGGTGCACGTGGCCGAAGAGGCCGTCCATCACGCAGCCCCGGAACAGGGCCACGGCGTCGCCGTGGCCGGACGGCCGCCCGGCAACCGGGGGCCGACGGCCGTTGGAGTGCCCTGGACGGGAGGCCGCGAGCATGGCCAGCGCGAGCACGGCCGGCGGCGGCGCGACCGTCCAGTCCGGGAGGCCGGCCGCATTGCGGGCCGCGCCTCGCGCCAGCAGCTCGGGCATCCGGGTCGCCCGTGCGAGGCGCGCGAGCAGCCACAGGGGCCGCTGTCTGGCCGGGCGCGCCAGCACCCACAGGCCTGCGATCAGCGCCGCGCTCTGGCCGCGGGCGCGGGCGATGCCCGCGCGCGCCGCCTCGAGCGCGGGGCCGTAGACGACGCCCGAAGGGCACACGCTCTCGCAGGCGCGGCATCCCAGACAGCGGTCGAGGTGGCGGTCCAAAGCCGGGTCGTCGGCGGGGATCGCCCCGCTGGCCAGCGCGCGCATCAGCACGATCCGGCCGCGCGGCGAGTCGGCTTCGTCGGCGGTGACCTCGTAGGTGGGACAGGCCGGCAGACAGAACCCGCAGTGGACGCACGCGTCGAGGCCCGCCCACGCGCGCGCGGTCATGCGAGCAGCGGCGCGGCGAGGATCCCGGGCGGGTCGAACGTGGCCTGGAGCGCGCGGGTGATGCGCTCGACGGCCGGAGGGAGCGCGCCCCACACGCCGGCGGCCGTCCGGGTCGCCGGGTCGGCGCGCTCGAGGATCACGGGCCAGCCGTGGCGTGCGGCGTCCGCGCGCAGCCGCGCCATCGCATCGGCGGAGCAGCGCTCGACGCCGAAGCGGACCGTGCCGCGCGGGACGGTGGCGCTCGCGGCGAGCGGTGGGCCGAGGTGGCGCTCCGCCAGCTCCACCGCGCGCATCCACGTCCGCGGCTCGGCCCCGAGCCGCAGCACCACGGGCCACCGCCCCACCTCGACCCTCCACGACGTCCACGGCGCGTCGCCGTCGAGCGAGCGCAGCGCGGGCGAGGCGGCGGCACGAGCGATCCCTTCCAGCTCTTCGGCGACCCCGGGGCCGGGCCCCACGGCGCGTGCGGCCAGCGACCACCCGTCGCCGAAGCCCAGTCGCGCCGACAGCCCGGGGCTCAGCACCTCCAGGGCCGCCGGCGACGCAGCCCGGGCCAGCGCGGCCACGCTCGCGCGCTCCGCCCACGCGGCGCTGCCGCACCAGACGTCGGTGCGGTCGGCCCGCGGACGGGCACGCAGCCTCAGATGCGCCTCCGCGATGATGCCGAACGCGCCGTGGCCCCCGATCACCAGCTTGGCGAGGTCGAAGCCGGCGACGTTCTTCACCACGCGACCGCCGAGGCGCACCACGGTGCCGTCGCCCGCCACGACGGCGAGGCCGAGCACCTGGTCGCGCGCCGGCCCGTAGTGGGCGGCGAGCGGGCCGCCCCCCCCCGAGGCCAGGGCCCCGCCCACGGTGCGCGAGGGAGGCCCCGGCGGGTCGAAGGGCAGCCAGGCGCCGCGCTCGGCGAGGCGGGCGGCGAGCCGATCGAGCGGCGTGCCCGCGCCCACGGTGACCACGAGGTCCGCCGGATCGAAGTCGGAGACCGTGTCGAGGCCGCCGATGGGAAGGGCCCGCGCACCCGGGCGCGGCTCGGTCCACCAGCCGCCGGAGCCGCGCACCGCGAGCGCCGTGCCCTCCGCGGCCGCCGCCCGGACGTCGGCGGCGAGCGCCGCGAGGCCGGCCCGGCCGACTAGGCCGTCGAGCGCTTGCGGCATTCCTCGACCCCCGTGCGCGCGGACGCCGTGAAGGCCCGCGCCTCCTCGATCAACGGTCGCGCGTCCTCCGGCCGCCAGCCGGCGAATCCGCGACGGTCGCCCTTCATCTCGTACAGGGCGAGGAAGCCGCTCGGCAGCTCCGCGCGGATCAGCCGGCCCAGGTCCTCGTGGGTGCGCTGCGTGTGCCACGGCTCGTCGCGCAGCCAGACCCTCACGATCGCCGCCGCCATCACCCCCGGATACGCCTCCTCGATGGCCCGCGCACCGGAGCCGGCCGCGAGGTGCTGAGCGGCCGCCGCCAGCCGCCGCTCCGCGTCGGCCAGCTGCGTATCCATCTGCGACAGCCAGCGAGTCGGGATCGGCGCGGTCACGAGTCGCTCCAGGGCCGCCACTCGCGGCACTGCAGGGCGGGGACGACCTTGCCGGGGTTGGCCAGCTCGGCCGGATCGAAGACCCGTCGCACCGCCGCCATCAGGCCCAGCTCGTCGGCGCCGAACACCAGGGGCATGTAGGCGAGCTTGTCCAGGCCGACGCCGTGCTCTCCGGTGATCGTGCCGCCGGCCGCCACGCAGGCGCGGATGATCTCGTCGCCGGCGGCGTGCACCCGCTCGAGCTGGTCGGGATCGGACGCGTCGAAGCTGAGGTTGGGATGGAGGTTGCCGTCGCCGGCGTGGAAGACGTTGGTGACGCGCAGCCGGTGCCGCCGGCCGATCGCGGCGATCTCCTCCAGCACGTCGGGCAGCGCCGTGCGCGGCACGACGGCGTCCTGCACCACGAGATCGGCGCTGATCCTCCCCATCGCGCCGAACGCCTTCTTCCGCCCCTGCCAGAGCTTCTCCCGCTCCGCGGCGCCGGTGGCGACCCGCACCGTCCGCGCGCCCGACTCCTCGAGCAGGGCGAGGGTGTCGGCGGCGTCCGCCTCGACCGCCGCCGGGCCACCGTCCAGCTCGACCAGCAGCACCGCGGCGGCGTCGACCGGATAGCCGGCGGCGTAGACGCTCGACTCGACCATCTCGATCGCGTTGTGGTCCATCATCTCGAGCGCCGCCGGCACGATGCCCGCGGCGATGATCGCGGTCACCGCCTCGCCCGCGAGCCGCAGGCTCGTGTAGTCGGCGAGCATGGTGCGCACCTGCGCGGGCACGGGCACCAGCCGGACCGCGATCCGGGTGGCGATGCCGAACATCCCCTCGCTGCCGACGAAGACGCCGGCCAGATCCGGGCCCCAGGGCTCGCCGCCCGCGCCGCCCAGCCGCACCGTTTCGCCCGACGGCAGCACGACGTCGAGCCACAGCACGTGGTTGGTCGTGACCCCGTACTTGAGGCAGTGGGGCCCGCCGGCGTTCTCCGCGACGTTGCCGCCGATGGTGCAGGCGGTCTGGCTGGAGGGATCGGGCGCGTACATCAGGCCGAACGGCGCGGCCGCCCGGCTCAGCGTGGCGTTGACGACGCCGGGCTCGACCACGGCGCGCCGGTTGGCGGGATCGATCGCGAGGATGCGCGCCAGCCGGGTCAACGTGACCAGCACGGCCGGGGCCTCGCCCAGGGCTCCGCCGGAGAGGCCCGTGCCGGCGCCGCGCGCGACGAACGGGACGCCGCGCCGCGCCAGGGCCGCGAGGACGGCGCTCACCTCCGGTGCGGAGCCGGGCAGCACCACCAGCGCCGGCGTGCGTCGCAGGGTGGGCAAGCCGTCCGACGCGAAAGTGGCGAGCTCGGCCCGCTCGGTGCGGACGAAGCGCGCGCCGACGATGCCGGACAGCTCTTCGACGAGGCTCGCGTGTTCCATCGGGGTGAGGAGCAATGTAGCTTCCTCGCTCTGGCACCTCTAGCGACCGCGCTGATTCTCGCCGCCCTCCAGGCCATTCACCCTCCCGCACTGGACCTCAAGGTCGGGGGCGTCTGGGTCCCGTGGCGCGCCTACCAGCCGGGGACTCCGGCGGCGGTGGACCCGCTCCTGGCCCGCGCGGTCCGCTGGGAGGACGCGCGGCCCGGACTGCGGGTCGGCAGCTTCGAGGTGCGCGTGTCCGGGGGGCTGCTGGTCAACAGCGTGGCGATCGTCGAGGTCGATCCGGCGCGCTACCGGTTCGCCCTCGCCGCCGCCCGCGGCTTCGCGGCCCGCGCGGCGGACGCATGGATGGCCGACACGGGCGTCGTCGGCGCCGTGAACACCGGTCTGTTCCGCCCGGACGGCACGCCGCAGGGCCTGGTGCTGCTCGACGGCGTGCGGTACGGGCGGCGCGCCGCCTGGCTCGATGCGGCGGTCGTGATCGCGGACGGTCGCCCGCGCGTCGCCGAGCCGCCGGCGCTGGATTCGGTGACCGGGCCGGTGTCGGCGTTCCAGGTGGTCCCCTGGCTGGTGCGCGCCGGTCGCACGGTGCTCGGCGTCAGCTCGGGGCTGCGCCTGTCCCGCACCCACCGCGATCGGCGGCTCACGCTGTGCCTGGCGGGCGACGGCCCGGTGCGGCTGCTGCTCAGCAACTTCGAGGTGTTCGGAGGCAATGCCGGCACCATCCCGGTGGGCCTCACGATCCCCGAGCAGGCGATGATCGCGGCCGCGGCCGGCTGCGCCGACGCCGTGGCGCTCGACGGAGGGATCTCCGCGCAGCTGGCCGTCCGGTTTCCGCAGCGGGTGCGCCGGATGCCGGGCTGGCGCGAGGTGCCTCTGGTGATGTTGATTCGCCCGCGGTAGCATCGAGCTGGCCCGATCCTTCTGGAGGAAGCCAATGACGACACATCGCGCCCTGTGGGTGGCCGCGGGGCTCCTGGTCGGCCTCGCGCCGGCGCTGAGCGCGCAGGTGGAGCTGCGGGCGATCTTCGGCACGTCCCCGTCCGACGTCTGGGTCGTCGGCGAGGCGCCGGCCGCGCTGCACTGGGATGGCCAGGCGTGGAACGAGATGCCGTTCGGCGTCAGCCGGCCCGGCACGCTCCACGGCGTGTGGGCCAGCGGGCCGCGCGACGTGTACGCGGTCGGCGACGGCGGCGCGGTGCTCCACTTCGACGGCGGATCCTGGAGCCGGATGAGCGTCCCGACCAGCCAGCAGCTCGTGGCGGTGGCGGGCCGGGGGGCCGGCGACGTCTACGCGCTGGCGCAGTCGTCCAACGACCGGGAGGCGCCGCAGCTGCTGCATTTCGACGGCCGCACCTGGACGGCCACGCCCCTGCCGCTGCCGTTCCGCGCCAACGCGCTGACGCTGGCGGGCCGGGACGTCGTGGTGGCCGGCGTCGTGTACTACGATCCGCAGCCGAGCGAGCGCCGTCAGGCCGGCGTGGTGGCGCGCTGGAGCGGCGGGCGGTGGGCGACGACCGGCTGGGACGGGCAGAAGGTCGCCGACCCGGTCGCGGGCGCGGCGGGCTGGACCGGGCTGTCGGCCGCCGGCTCCACGCTGCTGCTGTTCGGTCAGCGCGAGGACGGTACCCGGGCGATCGCCATGAGCAGCGGCGGCTCCTGGACGCTGCTCCCGCCGGCGGCCTCCGCGATGTCCCGCACCCAGGTCCGCCTGGTGGCCCTGGCCGGCGACGCGTCCCCCGTCGCGCTGTACGAGGGCGACGGCTTCGCGCGCTATGCGGGCGGGCGTTGGACGGCGGTCTCGGGGCAGGCCGCGATGATGCAGATGATGTACGGGCAGCCCCAGCCGGGCGCGACCGCCGAGCAGCAGCAGCAGGCGGCGGCCCGGCAGCAGCAGCTGATGGCGCAGCTGCAGGCGAATCCGATGATGATGGCGCTGCGGATGCAGGCGTTCGATATGAGCCGCGCAGCGGCCGTGTGGGGCACGTCGGCGGGGGACTTCTACGTGGTGTCGGAGGGCGGACGCATCGTCCACGTCGTCGGGGACCAGGCCACGATCGCCTACGACGCGAGCTGCGCCGATCCGGCGGCGGCCGCGAATCCGATCTGCCAGGCGCTGCAGGCGAAGCAGTAGCGGGGCGCCGTCACCCGGCAGCAACAGGAAGGGCGCGCCGAACCGGGCGCGCCCTTCGTGTCACTGCCGTCTCCCCGCCTTGGGATGCCTTCCCCCGCCTCCCCGGCTACGCCGCCCTCCAGAACCGCATCAGCGCCTGTCCGTCCGGACACTCGCGGAGCTTCTCGAACGCGCGCTCGCGGATCTGGCGGATCCGCTCCCGGGTCACGCCCATCAGCGCCCCGATCTTCTCCAGCGTCATCGCCTCGGAGCCCTGCTCCAGGCCGTAGTAGAGGTACAGGATCTTCCGCTCCCGCGGCGTCAGGTACTTCTTGAACACGCGGTCGATGAACCCGCGCATCAGCTTCGAGTCGGTCGTCTCCTCGATCTCCCCGCCCTCGACGCCGGCGAACCGCTCGCCGAGGGTCGCGGCATCCCGATCGGTCCGGTCCACCGGGGCGTCGAGCGACACTTCCACGGCGGTCATCCGCCGGGCCGTGCGCACGTTGTCCACCGTGTCGCCCAGGGCGCGCGCGACCTCGCCGTCCGTCGGCTCCCGCCCCAGCTCCTGGGCGAGCACCATTTCGGTCCGCGACATCTTGATCAGCTGCGCGTTCTGATTGAGGGGAATCCGCACGCTGCGGGTCTGCTCGGCCAGCGCCTTGAGGACGGCCTGGCGCACCCACCACACCGCGTACGAGATGAACTTTACGCCCTGCTCCGGATCGAACTTCCGCACGGCCTTGAGCAGTCCCTCGTTGCCGATCGCCACCAGCTCCGAGAGATCGAGCCCGTGCCCCTGGTACTTCTTCACGTACGAGATGACGAAGCGCAGGTTCGCCGTGACGAGCCGCTCGGCCGCCGCCGGATCGCCCCGGCGCGCGAGACGCGCCAGCCGGCGCTCCTCCGCCGGGTCGTCGATCAGCGGCAGCTTCTGGATGTCCTGCAGGTACTGGTCGAAGGCTCCCGAGGCGCTCTGACGAAAGAAGCTCTTGGCCTTGCCGTTGTGACGCTCCAGCATGCGGGGCCCCTGTGCGTTCGCGATGGAGTGAGACGAATCGTGCTTCAGGGTGGCGTCGCGGGGCCCATAATAGGGAGCGCCGCCAATCCGTCAAGCGAAAGTTATTATCCACATCACTAAGTTGTTACTCTCGGGCCTGTTGGGACACTGCGTGCACACAATGCTATCGTCAAACATCGATTGATGCCGGCTCTCGCCTCCTAACGCACTGCGGCTGCAGGTGTTAGAACGGCACTGTCTTGATCATGTCGTGAAAATGTTTCTATGCTGGCGCTAGCGGCAGGCCTCGAGGGCGCCACGAACCTGCGCCGGGCTCATCTCCACCGTCCAGGCACCGTCCGCACCGTGCGCCATCCGGCCGATGGCGGCCGGGAGCGCGAAGCGCAGCGCGCCGGCGCGCACTTTCTTGTCCGCGCGCATGGCCTCGAGCAGGTCGTCGCACGCGACCGTCTCCGGCACCGTGGTGGGGAGGTCGAAGTGGCCGAGCAGCTCGAGCACCCTCGCGCGGGTTCCCGGCGAGGCGATCCCGGCCGCCTCGGCGAGCGCAGCCTCGACCGCCATGCCGATGGCGACCGCCTCGCCGTGGAGCAGCGCGTAGCCGCTCGTGGCCTCCACGGCGTGCCCCACCGTGTGCCCGAAGTTCAGCACCTGGCGGCGCCCGCGCTCGGAGGCGTCCGCAGCGACGATCTCGCCCTTGATGCGGATGCTCCGCTCGATGACCGCTTGCAGGGTGTCGAGGGTGCGCGAGAGGCACGCGGCGGCCGCGCGCCCGAGGTCGTCCGCGTAGGCGGCGTCGGCGACGACGCCGTGCTTGACCGCCTCGGCGCAGCCCGCGGCGACCTGGTTCCGCGGCAGCGTGGCGAGCGACTCGACGTCGGCCAGCACCAGGCGCGGCTGGTGGAAGGCGCCGACGAGGTTCTTGCCGGCCGGCAGGTCCACACCGGTCTTGCCGCCGATGGACGCATCGATCATCGCCAGCACGGTGGTAGGGACCTGGACCCAGGGGATGCCACGGTGCAGCGTCGCGGCGACGAACCCGGCGAGGTCTCCCACCACGCCGCCGCCGAGCGCCACGACCGCCGCATCCCGGCCGACGCCCGCCGCCACCATCCGGTCGCACAGGTCCGCCCAGGTCTCGCGGACCTTGTTCCACTCGCCGGCGGGGAAGACGAACGCGCGCGCCGTGAGACCGGCGGCCGCGAGGAGGTCGGCGATCCGCTTGCCGTACAGCGTGTCCACCCGGCTGTCGGTGACGACCGCGTACAGGTGGGCCGGGCATCGCTCGGCGAGCAGCCGGGGCAGGCGGCTCCACACGCCGCAACCGACGACGACCTCGTACGGCGTCCCCTGGTCCGCGGTGAGCGGGATGCGGACGGTCACCACGTGACGTCGGGCCGGCCCGCGCGCGCGTTGGCCTGGCGTGCGAGCACGAACAGCAGATCCGAGAGACGGTTGAGGTAGACGAGGATTTCCGGAGCGACGGGCTGCTCGTGCGCCAGATGGACGGTCGAGCGCTCGGCGCGGCGGCAGACCGTGCGCGCGAGGTGCAGGGCGGCCGCCTTCGGCGAGCCGGCCGGCAGCACGAACTGCTTGAGCGGTGCGAGGTCGCGCTCGGCCTCGTCGATGGCCTGCTCGAGGGCGCGGATCCGCTCGGCGCTCACGGCGAGCTTGGCACGCTGCTCGGGACGGAGCGAGCCGGGGTCGCGCGCGGCCAGGGCGCCGCCGATGGCGAACAGGTCGCGCTGGATCTGCGCCAGCAGCGGGTCCGCGAGCTCGGCGGGCGGGGTGGCGCGCGCGGCGCCGATGGCCGCGTTGGCCTCGTCCACGTCGCCGTAGGCGGCGACCCGCACGTCGTCCTTGGGGACGCGGGTGCCGCCGGCGAGCGAGGTCTCGCCCGCGTCTCCCGTCCTGGTGTAGATCTTCACGCGCGCAAGCTACGGCGGCGGCAGCCCGATCGCCAGCCACCCGCGGGCCGCACGAGCGGACAAGTGATTTCTGCTCAAGCAGTTGACATCATGCCGCAGGTGTACGAAAGTACGACAGTTCGCTCGCGCCGGTCTAGCCACGCGGTTCACGCGCCCTCCAGCCAAGGTCGTCACGCGCACACATGCCTCGGGTGCGGCAGCCAGTCCGTGATCGTCTCGTCGGCCCCTCGCCGGCAGCGTGAGACCGTGGCTCGTGATCGCCGTCGCGGTGCTCGGTGTCCGCGACCTCGCGGCCCAGGCGCAGGCTCCCGAGCGCACGGTCACGTCGGTGCGGTTTCGCGGGAACCACGCGATCGACATCCTCACGCTCGAGGCGGCGATCGCCACCAGCGCGTCGAGCTGGACCTACCGCGTGCCGCTCCTCAAGCACCTCGGGCTCGGCCAGCGGCGGCTGTTCGACGAGCTGGAGTTCCGCCGGGACGTGGTGCGCCTCCAGATCCTGTACCGCCTGCACGGCTTCTTCGAGGCCCGGGTGGACACGTCGGTGACCCGCACGGCCCGCACGGCGGACGTGGTCTTCCGGATCGACGAGGGGCCACCGGTGCTGGTGGATTCGATCGTGGTGCGGGGCGTGGATAGCGTGATGGACACGCACCGGCTGAGCGGGCGGCTGCCGCTGGCCGAGGGGAAGCCGTTCGACCGGGCCGAGTTCGACGCGTCCGCGGACACCGTGGCGCTGGCGCTGGAGAACCGCGGGTACCCGTTCGCCGCGGTGTTCCGCAACTACACGGTGGACCGGGCGGCCCGGACGGCGTCCGTCGAATACCAGGCGGTGCCCGGGCGACGCGCGCGCGTCGGCGACATCGTCATCGGCGGCAACCAGGCGGTGGGCGCCCGCATCATCCAGCGTTCCCTGGCCGTGCGCGACGGCGACTGGTTCAGCCAGGACGCGCTGTACGATTCCCAGCGCAGCCTGTACCAGACCGACCTGTTCCGCTACGTGAGCGTCGGCATCGCGGCCGACTCGGTCGTGGCGGGCGCCGACTCGCTGGTACGGGTGCAGGTGCAGGTGAACGAGGGCCCGCGCTCGCGGCTGCGGGCGGGGGTCGGCTACGGGACCATCGACTGCGTCCGCGCGCAGGCCACGCTGTCGACCGGCAACTTCCTGGGAAACGGGCTGCGGCTGGATCTGGCGGGCAAGGTCTCCAAGCTCGGCGTGGGGTCGCCCACCGACTGGGGGCTGAGCAACTCGATCTGCTCGGCGTTGTCGGGGGACCCGTTCTCGGAGCGGATCAACTACCTCGCGTCGGCGACCTTCACGCAGCCGGCCGTGTTCGGGCGTCGCAGCACGCTCACCCAGACCGACTTCGCCGAGCGCCGGTCGGAGTACAAGGCGTTCGAGCGGAACGGCATCGGCAGCTCGGTCGCGGCGTCGTTCGGGCTGGGGCGCGCCTCGCTCCTGACGGTGTCGTACCGCCTGACCTACGGCAGCACCACGGCCGACACCGCCGTGTACTGCGTGTACTTCGACCGGTGCGAGCAGCAGGCGATCGACGTGCTGAAGGAGCGGCATCGCCAGGCGGCGCTGTCCGTGTCGCTCGAGCGGAACACCGCGAACTCGCCGATCGAGCCGAGCGGCGGCTCGGTGCTCTCGCTCGAGCTGTCACACGCGTCCCCGCTCGTCGGGTCGGAGCAGCTGATCTCCTACAACAAGGCGGTGGCGGAAGGCTCGTGGTACTGGCAGCTGGAGCGCGGCTGGGTCGTGGCGCTGCGCGCGCGCGGCGGGGTGATCCGGCCGGGGGTCGCGTTCGTGGCGGACACGTCCATCCGCTTCGTGCCGCCGGAGGAGCGCTTCTACGCCGGGGGGCCGGCGTCGGTCCGGGGGTTCGGACGCAACGAGATGGGGCCGCTCGTGTACGTGGCGGACACGGTGCTCGTGGACTCCGTCACCGGTGCCAGCGTGCCGGTCAACCTGAGGATCTCGCCGGTCGGCAGCTATGCGATCGGCCTCGCGAACTTCGAGCTGCGCATGCCCTCGCCGGTGTGGCCGAGCCGGCTTCGGCTGGCGGCCTTCGTGGACGCGGGTGAGCTGTGGGACCAGACCTCGGCGGGGTTGATCCCGTCGGGGCTCAAGGTGACGCCGGGCGTCGGCCTGCGGGTGGGCACGCCGCTCGGACCGGTGCGGCTGGACGTCGCCTACAACGACTACCCGCGCCAGCGGGGCCCGCTGTACGAGGTCATCCGCACCTCCAGCGGCGCACCGCAGGAGCTGCGGCTGGTGGAGCCGGACTATCCCGGTCCCCCGCGCGGCACGGCGTTCTTCCAGCGCCTGCAGTTCCAGTTCAGCGTGGGGGAGGCGTACTAGTGGCGCGCCGGGTGCTGTTCCTCGCCGGGGTGGCGGCACTGGGCCTGGTCGTGCTCGGCCTGGCGGCGGCGACGCTGATCCTGGCGTCGGCCCCCGGGCACGCGGTCGCGCGACGGCTGGTGGTGGCCGCGCTCGAGCGCGCGGTGGACGGCCGGGTGCGGATCGGATCGCTCGGCGGGCCGCTGTGGCGGGAGCTGGATGCGCGCGAGATCGAGCTCGCGACGCCGGACGGCCGCCCGGTGATCCGCGCGGCACGCCTCACGGTCCGCTACACGCTGGCGGACCTGGTGCGGCGCCGGTTCGTCCTCACGCACGTCGCGATCGACGCGCCGGCGGTGACGCTCGAAGAGGGCGCCGACGGGCACCTCAACATCGAGCACCTGTTCCGGCTGCTCGGCCCGCGGTCGGGGCCGGCCGGCCGCCGCCCGGTAGTGGACCTGCGGGACGTCAGGCTGAGGCACGGGTCCTTGGTCCTGCGGGAGCGGAACGGGGACGGTGGCACGCGCGTGCGGCAGTTCACCGGCATCCAGATGGACCTGGCGCGGGTGCGTGCGTCGAGCCCCGATACGGCCGGGGTCCTGATCGACATCCGGCACCTGGCGGTCGCGATCTCCGACCCGGCGGCCCTGGTGCGCGACGCCAAGGGGCGCGCCACCGTGGAAGGCGATTCGGTGCGGTTCGATCTCCCGCGCCTTGCGCTGCCGGGCACGGTCGGCACGGCTCAGGGGGTGGTGCGATGGGGCCGGGCGGTGGCGGCCGGCCGGCCCAAGCTGGACCTCGCGGCCAACCTCCGCCGCGCGAGCTTCGCGGATTTCCGCTGGGCGGCGGGGGGGCTGCCCGCCTCCGGCGGCGGCCGGGTGCGCGTGCGGGCCCGGCTGCTGAGGCACGGGAGCGAGTGGAGCTTCGCCGACGCGGACCTGCGCTCGGGGCGGAGCGTCGTGCGCGGCTCCGTGGACCTGGTCGCGCCGCCCTCGGGCTCCGTGCGGCTCGGCAAGCTCAGCGTGGACGCGAAGCCGCTCGACCTGGGGCTGCTGGAGCCGCTGCTCGGCAAGCTCCCCGTCGGGGGCGTGGTGAGCGGACACCTCACGGCCTCGGGGCCGCTGACCGGCCTGACGGTCGGGGCGGACCTGGCCTTCACGGACGAGCGGGTGGCCGGCCACCCCGTCAATCGCGTGGCGGGCTCCGGCCTGGTCGCGCTGGGGGGGCGCGACGGCTTCACCTTCCATCACTTCGCGGTGACCAGCGCGAGCCTGGCCCTGGGGACGATCGAGCGGTTCGCGCCGTCGGTCGGGCTGAAGGGGCAGCTCGGTCTGGTCGGCGACCTCGACGGACCGTGGCGAGCCGCGACGTTCGGCGGCACGCTGTCGCACGACGACGGCCACGGCGACCCGTCGCGGCTCCGCGGAACGATGCGCCTCGGGCTCGCCGACACGCTGCGGGTGGACGCCGACGTGGTGGCGGACTCGGTGTCGCTGGACGACGTCTCGCGGTCGTACCCGGGCGTCGCGCTCGCCGGCACGGTGTCGGGGCGGGTTCGGCTCGCCGGCCCCGTCACGGCGCTCGCGTTCGAGGCCGCACTGGCGGGACCGGGCGGCGCCGTGCAGGCCAGCGGCGAGATCGCGGCGCGCGACTCGGCCGTGCACTTCCGGGGATCGGGCTCGCTGGCGGGGATCGACCTGGCGCGCCGGCTGCCGGGCGGACCCGAGTCGCGCCTCGACGGCACGTGGCGCGCGGACGTCGTGCTCCCATCGGCGAGCGGTCGAGAGCCGGTGACGGGCACGCTGTCCCTCGTGCTCGACAGCAGCGAGGTCGCGGGCATCCCCCTGGATCGGGCGGGCGCGGCGCTGACGTTGACGGCCCAAGGGCTCGAGGTCGACACCGCCTACGCCGAGCAGCGGGACGTCGGCCTGGTGGCGTCGGGATCGCTCGGGCGCCCCGGGGGCTCCGCCGGGCAGCTCCGCGTCGCGTTCCACGCCGATACGCTCGAGAAGATCTGGCCGCTGGTCTCGTGGGCGCGGAAGGCCGCGGGGGATACGACGCCCTTCGGCCTGGGCGGCGCGGGCCGCGTCAGCGGCCGGCTGGTCGGGACGACGGCGGCGTGGGTTGCGCAGGGCGACGTGTCGCTGGACAGCGTCGCGCTGGGGCCGGTGTCGGCCAGGGCCGCGCGCGTGAGGGGCTCGCTGGAGCGGACGGAGCGCGGCTGGGCGTTCGGGTTGCGGGCGGCGGCCGAGACGCTGGCCGTGGACGGCATGCGCTACGACGCGGTCGCGATCTCGGCGGATGGGCCGCTCGACTCGCTGCGGCTGCACGCGGCCGCCGCCTTCGGCCTCGGGTCCTCGGTCGAGGCGGACCTGGCGCTGGCGCTCGACTCGATCGGATGGGCGGCGCGCGTCAGCGCCGGGACACTGGCGCTGCCGCAGCGGGTGTGGCGACTGGCGCGGCCGACCTCGATCACGGCGTCCGCCGACGCCGTGGCCATCGACTCGCTGGAGCTGCGCGCCGAGAGCGGCGGGCTGGTGCGCATCGCGGGACGCCTGCCCCGGGCGCGCCCCGGCGACCTGTCGCTCGAGGCGGACAGCGTGCCGCTGTGGGACCTGTATGCGCTCGCCGAGCTGGACACGACGGGGATCGGCGGGTTGCTGGACGCCAGGGTCCACGTGGTGGGTCCCGCGGCCAGCCCGCGCATCGAGGCGGCGGCGGCGGTGTCCGACGGGCGGTTCGGCGAATTCCACGCGCCCCGCCTCGACGGGTCGGCGAGCTACGCCGACCGGCGGCTCGTCTTCAGCGGCGGCCTGGGCGGCACGGGCGGGCGCGTGGTGACGGCCTCGGGGTCGCTGCCGCTGGACCTGGCCTTGGAATCGGTGGCGCGGCGGCAGCTGCCCGACTCGCTGCGGATCACGGTGCGCGCCGACTCGGTGGACCTGGCGATCCTGGACGCGCTGACCCCCCTGGTGCGCGGCGTGAGCGGCCGGCTGGTGGCGGACGTCTCGATCGACGGCACCTGGGAGCGGCCGGACCTGACGGGCAGCGCCCGCGTCGTCGGCGGGGCGGTGAGCATTCCGGCGCTCGGTGCGCGCTACAGCGGCATCGAAGCGCGGCTCTCGCTGTCCGGCGACCGGCTGCTGGTGGAGGAGGCGCGGCTGCGGGGCGGCGCGGGCACGCTCGCCATCGGCGGTGACGTGCGCTTCGCCGCGCTCACGCACCCGATGCTCGATCTCACGCTCAAGGCCCGCTCGTTCAGCGCCTTCAGCCAGCGCGACTTCGCCGGGTTGACGGCCACCGGCGAGCTCAGGCTGACGGGGCCGGCGGTGGGCGCGACGCTCACCGGGGGCGTGGTGGTGGACGCCGGGTTCCTCGCCTTCGCGGACCTGGTGGAGAAGCGGATCGTCAATCTCGACGACCCGGAGTTCCGCGCCGTGGTGGACTCGAGCCTGGCCCAGGCGACGGGTCTGGGGCCGAGCGTCCAGAACGTGCTGCTCGACAGTCTGAGGATCCGGGATCTCACCGTGGCGATGGGGCCCGACGTGTGGCTGCGGTCGCACGAAGCGAACATCCAGCTGGCGGGCAGCTTCACGGTGGCCAAGGACGTCGAGGTGGGCACCAGCCGCTACCGGTTGGACGGCACGCTGCGGGCGGTGCGGGGCACCTACCGGCTGGTGGTGGGGCCGACGGCGAAGGAGTTCCGGGTCACGCGCGGCACCGTGCGCTTCTTCGGCACGCCCGACCTCAACCCGGTGCTGGACATCGCGGCCGAGCATACGGTGCGGTCCGTGAGCGGCGGCGACCTGGTGGTGCGTGCCGTCATCGGCGGCACGCTGCTCGTGCCCAAGCTCTCGCTGGAGAGCGACGAGCGGCCGCCGCTCTCGGAGACCGAGATCGTCTCCTACCTGCTGTTCGGGCGGCCGACGTTCGACCTGGCCTCCGGCGGAGGGACGGCGACGGGCACGAGCGAGCAGGCGATTTTCCAGGGCGCCATGGCGGGCCTGGCCGGCGCGCTGTCGGGCGAGCTGGAGCAGACGCTGGTCACCAACCTGGGCATCCCGGTCGACTACATTGCGATCCGCCCGGGCGGCGGCACCGTGGGGGACATCTTCAGCAGCACGCGCGTCGAGGCGGGGACGCAGCTCGGGGAGCGCACGTTCCTGACGTTGAACGCGGGCCTGTGCCAGGTGGCGCGGGGACTGTCCTCGCAGGCGCTCGGGGCGAGCGTGGAGCACCGGCTGACCGGGCGGTTCACCATGGAGGCGAGCATCGAGCCGACCGTCGAGGAGTGCCGTCCCGTGGGCTTCCAGATCCGGCCCCCGGCGCCGTACCAGATCGGCTTCGACCTGTTCTGGCAGTGGGGCACGCCGTGACCGACGCCCTGATCGTCACCAATCCGGCGGCGGCCCGGGCGGGCAAGCGGGGCCTGGCCGAGGCACGGCGCCGGCTGGAGGCGCGGGGGTTCCGCGTGGAGGTGGAGACGACGGTCGCGACGGGCGACGGCGAGCGGCTCGCGCGCGCGGCCGCGGCCGGCGGGACGCACGTGGTGATCGCGCACGGGGGCGACGGCACGGTGATGGACGTCGCCGCCGGACTGGTGGGCACCGGGCTGCCACTCGGCCTGCTGCCCGGCGGGACCGGCAACGTCCTCGCCGGGAACCTGGGCATCAGCCGCTCGTTCGTGGCGGCGGCCGAGACGATCGCGGCGGGGACCACGCGCACCATCGACGTGGGCCGGCTCACCACCGGGGCCGGGTCGCGGTACTTCGCGGTCAATTGCGCCGCCGGCTTCGCGGCCGATCTGATGGCGGAGACCGAGCAGCACCACAAGCGGCAGTTCGGCGTCGCCGCCTACGTGGCGCGGGCCTTCGTGATGGCGGCCCACCTGGTGCGCGCCGCCACGCGCGTCGAGGTCGACGGTGCCGTGCACGAGGGACAGGCCGTCACGGTGCTGGTGGCCAACTGCCGGCACATCGTGCCGCGGCTGCTGCCGCTGGCTGGGGACATCGCGCCGGACGACGGGATGCTCGACGTGGCCGTCCTCGACGCCGGCTCGTACGCGGCCGCGCTGCGGCTGGTGTGGCGCCTGGTGCAGCGCCGGCCCGAGGTCGACGCCGGCATCACGTTCTATCGCGGCCGTCGCGTGCGGGTCAGCAGCGAGCCCGAGCTGCCGGTCGAGGCCGACGGCGAGGCGCTCGGGACCACGCCGATGCTCGTGGAGCTCCTGCCGCGCTCGCTGACGGTCTTCGCGCCGCTGCCGCGCCATCTCGCCGGGGCCGGCGATGACCGCTAGCTTGGGCGCGATGACCTCCCCGCTCGCCGGCCGGCGCGTGCTGGTGGTGGACGACGAGCGCGCCATCGCCGCCGCGGTGGTGCGGCGGCTCGAGCAGGACGGCGCCGTCTGCGTTGCGGCCTACTCCGGCACCGAGGGCGCGGAGCGCCTGTCCGGGAGCGCCTTCGACCTGGTGATCACCGACATCGAGATGCCCGGCAAGTCCGGGCTCGATCTCATCACCGACCTGCGCGCGCTGCGCGAGCCTCCCACGGTCATCGTGATGGCTCCCGCCAGCGACGGTGCGGCGGTGGTCGAGGCGCTGGGCCGCGGCGCCGACGGGTACGTGCTCAAGCCCTTCCAGCCGGAGCAGCTCTCGCACGAGGTGGCCCTCGCGGCCGAGCTGCGCACCCTGCGCGCGACGGTGGCCGCGGGCGCGGCGGCGGCGGGGCCGATCCTCACGGTGCTCGGGGAAGTGGTCAATGCCTACGAGCGGGCCGATCCGTTCCGCGCCGGATACTCCGCCCGCACCGGGCGGCTCGCCGCCGCGTTCGGCGAGGCGCTCGGCCTGGACGGGGAGCGCCTGCTGCTGGCCGCCCGGGTGCACGACGTCGGCATGCTCGCCGTGCCGCAGGCCGAGCTGCACTCCGCCGTCACGATGGACCGCGCCGCCCAGCACCTGATCCGCGTGCACCCGACGCTGGGGGCACGCTGGATCGAGCGGCTGGGCGCCGACCGGGCGGTGGTGGCCGCCGTGGCGGCGCACCAGGAGCGCTTCGACGGCAACGGCTACCCGGGCGGACTGGCGGGCGACGACATCCCCGCCCTGGCGCGCACCCTGGGCACCGCCGCCGCCGTCGCCGCGATGTGCGCGCCGCGGCCGTGGCGCGCGCGGCGCGAGCCCGCCGCGGTGCTCGACGAGCTGCGCGCCGGCCGCGAAACCCAGTTCGGCGCCGCCGAGGCCGATGCCGCCGTCGCCGTGCTGCGGCGGTCGCCGGCCTTGCTGGCCTGAGGACGCATGTCCGACTCCGTGATGGTCGTGGACGACGATGCCGACGTGCTCAGGGCCGTGGGCGACTACTTCGAGCGGCTCGGGTACGAGGTGTTCCGCGAGGCGACCGGCGAGGCCGCGATCGAGGCGTTCCCGCGCCAGCGGCCCGACGTGGTGATCCTCGACCTCCGGCTGCCGGGCATGGACGGGCTCCAGGTGCTCGAGGAGCTGCGCCGGGGGGACGCCTCGGTGCTGCTGCTGACGGGCCACGGCGACATCGCGACCGCGGTCCGCGCGATGCAGCTCGGGGCGGAGCACTTCCTCACCAAGCCGGTGGACATGCCGCTGCTCGCGGCCGCCGCGGCGCGCGCCGTCGAGAAGGTGCACCTGCGCCGGCACAACGCCCTGCTGGTCGCCCGGCTGGCGCCGGCGGGCGGCGACGACGTGCTCGGCGTGTCGAAGCCGATGCGCGACCTCGCCCGCCAGCTGGTGCTGCTCGCCGAGTCGGACCGGACCACGGTGCTGATCACGGGCGAGAGCGGCAGCGGCAAGGGCTGGGTGGCGCGGCTGCTGCACCGGCTGTCCGGACGGCGCGACGCGCCGTTCGTGGACGTGAACTGCGCCGGCCTGTCGGCCACGTTCCTCGACTCGGAGCTGTTCGGTCACGAGAAGGGCGCGTTCACCGACGCCAAGGACCGCAAGCAGGGACTGTTCGAGATCGCCGATCGCGGCACGCTGTTCCTGGACGAGATCGCCGAGCTGGCGCCGGAGCTGCAGCCCAAAGTGCTCAAGGCGATCGAGGAGAAGAGCTTCCGGCGGCTGGGCGGCACGCGCGAGATCCAGGTGGACGTGCGCCTGATCGCGGCCACCAACCACGACATCGGCGACGCGGTGCGCCAGGGGCGGTTCCGCGAGGACCTGTACTACCGGCTGAACGTCATCCCGCTGCACCTGCCGCCGCTGCGGGAGCGGGCGCGGGAGGACCGGCTCGCGCTGCTCCGCCGCCTGTTCGGGGAGCTGCGCGCGGAGCTGCCCGAAAGCCCCTCGGACTTCGAGAGCGAGGTGCTCGAGCGCCTGCTCGAGTACGGGTGGCCGGGGAACATCCGCGAGATGCGGAACGTGCTGGAGCGCGCCCTCATCCTGGCCCGCGGCGCCCAGCGCCTCGGGCCGCAGCACCTGCCGGCCGAGGTCGGCCGGCGCCAGGCGCTGCCGCCCGGGCGCGAGGCGGTCTCGCTCGAGGAGGTGGAGCGCCGCCACATCGAGCGGACGCTGCGGCGCCACGGGGGCAATCGCACCCGCGCCGCCGAGGAGCTGGGGATCTCGCGCGCCACGCTGATCAACAAGATCAAGGTCTACGCGCTCGACGTCTGAGGCGCTTGGGGGGAGTCATGCCGGAAGTGGACATGATGGTGTGCCGGTCCTGCGGGAACCAGGAGCGCGCGTCCGAGGGAGCGCCGTGCGACGACTGCGGGACCTTCGTGTGCCTGATCTGCGGGTTCCGCGGCATCACCCTGTGCAAGCCGTGCCGCACCAAGCGCGGGCTGCCGGAGCCCGCGAACCTCCCGCCGCCGACGTCCCCGCAGCCGACCTAGGCCGTTCCCGCCACCTCCAGCACGAGGGCGGCGAACACCTTCGGATCGAGCATCAGCCCGACCAGGGAGCGCAAGTTCGCGATCGCCTCGCGCGGCTCGAGGGTCTGGCGCTCGGCCGTGGCCACGGACAGCTCGTCGTATACGCTCGCCGCGGCGACGATCCGCGAGCCGATGGGGATGTCCTCGCCCCGGCGGCCCTCGGGCACGCCCTTGCCGTCGTAGCGCTCGTGCTGGTAGCGCACGATCTCGGCCACGCCCTTGAGGTGGGCCAGGGGCTGGAGCAGGCGGAGCGCGAGATCCGGGTCGTCCTGCGGCGCGGCGATCTCGTCACTCGGCGGCGCGCTCAGCTCCAGGCCCGGCTCGCGCAGCGCGAGCTTGCCGACGTCGTGTACCCGGCCGGCGGCGCGCACGGCCTCGATCTCCTCGTCGGCCAGGCCGAGGCGCACCGCGATGCGGCCGCTCAGCTCGGCCACGCGCTGCGAGTGGCCCCGGAGATTCGGGTCCTTGCCCTCGAGCGCGTCGACCAGCGCGGCCAGGACGTTGACCGACAGCCGGCTGAGCTGGCGCGACTGCGACACCAGCTCCTTGGTGCGCGCCGCCACCTCGTGGGCCAGCCACTCCTCCAGCCCGCGCCGCTCGAGCTCGAGCTCCCGCTTGCGCAGGGCCGACTGCAGGGCGTGCTGCAGCTCCTCGAGGTCCACCGGCTTGATGAGGTAGTCGGCCGCGCCCAGCTTGAGGCAGGAGATCGCGGCGCGCGGCTCGTCCACCCCGGTGAGCATGATGACCGCGAGGTCGGGGTCGCTCGCCAGCGCCTTCGGCAGCAGCTCCATCCCCGACATCCCCGCCATCCGGATGTCGCACAGCATCGCCGCCAGTCGCTGGGTCGTGAGCAGCTCGAGCGCCTGCTCGGCGTTGTCGGTCTGGAGCACCTGGTGGCCGAGTCGCTCGAGGAACGCCGAGAGGGCGGACCGCAGGGAACGATCGTCCTCGACGATCAGGACGCGGGTCTTTCCCATGGGCGTCACTTCGCGAAGCTATGGCGGCCCGGCTGGAGCGGCAAGGCGGCCGGCCCCGAGCCCGTGTGGCCCCGGGCCCCCGGGCGGCGGGGCGCCGCCCCGCGCTTGACGCTGGCGCGCGCCGCGGGCTAGCGTTCGCCCGCGAACCCCATGACACCCGCCATCACCGACGTCCCCGGCATTCTGGTCGGTCACGCGACCGACGCGCCGGGAGGCACCGGGTGCACCGTCGTGCTCGCGCCTCCCGACGGGATGCCGTGCACGGCGTTCGTGCGCGGGCGCGCCACCGGATCGCGCGAGCTGGACGCATGCCGCCCGGAGTCGCTGGCGGGCCGCGTGGACGCCGTCGTCCTCACCGGCGGCTCCGCGTACGGGCTGGCTGCGGCCGACGGCGTGATGCGGTGGCTGGAGGCGCGGGGCCGGGGCTTCAAGGTCGGCAGCGGCGTGGTGCCGATCGTGCCCGCCGCGGTGGTGTTCGACCTGCTGCCCTTCGGCCGCTTCGACGCACGGCCGACGGCGGAGACGGGCACGGCGTGCTGCGACGCCGCGGGAACGTCCGTGGCCGAGGGCTCGGTCGGCGCCGGCACCGGCGCCACGGTGGGCAAGGCGCTCGGCCTGGAGTGGGCAATGAAGGGTGGCGTCGGCTCGTGGTCGGCGAGCGCCGGCGACGTCGTGGTCGGCGCGCTCGCCGTGGTCAACGCCTTCGGGGACGTGCTCGACGCCTCGGGTCGGGTGCTGGCGGGCGCCCGCCGCTCCGGCGGCGGCTTCGCCGGATCGGCCGAGTATCTGTCCCGCGGGGGCCTTCCGGGAGGCGCGCTCCGCGCGGCCCACCACACCACGCTCGTCGTCGTGGCGACCAACGTCGCCCTCGACCGGTTGGCGCTCGGCGGCGTGGCGCGCGCGGGCGCCGACGCCCTCGCCCGCCGGGTCGTGCCCTCCGGCACCGCCCTCGACGGCGACGTCGTCTTCGCCTGCTCGGTGGGAGCCGTGGCGGCCCCTGCGTTCCAGGTCGAGCAGCTCGCCCGGGCCGCGACGGAGACGGCCGTGGAGCGCGCGGTGCGGGCGGCGCAGGGTCGGGACGGCATCCCGGGGCTGGGGGACGGTGCGGGGGCGGGCGCGGGATAGACGGCGGGACGGAGCGGAGGCGGGCTAGCGCACCGCCCCGGTCACGTCGCCGTCAGCGTCCGCCCGCCGGAACTTGGCCAGCACGATGCCGATCCGGTCCTGCACGGCCCTGGCCCGGTTGATCCGGGGTGGGTCGTTGACGATGATCGAGAACGCGAGCTCTTCGCCGCCGGCCGCCGTCACGTAGCCGGTGAGCGCCGACGCGTCGCTCAACGTCCCCGTCTTGGCGCGCAGCTTCCCTTCCGCCGCGGTGCCTTCCATCCGCCGCCGCAGGCCCTCGCCGGCCACCGGCAGCGAGCCCCAGAACTGGTCCCCCTCGGGAACGCGCCGCTCGTAGGCGAGCAGCTGGACGAGCGAGCGCGGCGTGGCCTCGTCCAGCAGCGAGAGACCGGAACCGTCGCTGACCTGCACGCTCGAGGGCGCGATCCCGACCTCGTCCGAGAGGAAGCGCGCCACGGCGTTGGCGCCGCTCGCGAAGGTGCCGGCCCCGTCCACCGACCGGCCGATCGAGCGGAACACCAGCTCGGCCGAGAGATTGTCGCTGCGGTGGTTGATCATCGTCACCAGCGAGCCGAGAGTCGGGGACACGCGCACCGCGATGGTGCCGCCGAACGGCGGGCCGGCGGGTTCGCGCGTCCACGCCAGCAGCGCCCGGGCGCGCTCCGGTCCCTCGTCGGTGACGCCCCGGGTGGTGCCCTGCACCGTGACGCCGCGCGACGCGAGCAGCTGGCGCAGCAGGCCGGCCGCGAACACCGCCGGCTGGCGCACCACGATCTCGGTGGTCCAGCTGCGGCGGCGCGGCGAGATGGTCCCGCTGAGGGTCACCACGCCGGGGGACGGGCCGCGCCGCACGTCGATCCGGGTGCGGGTGCGGCTCCGGCCCGTGCGCACGAGGGTGGTGAACGTGTAGTAGTCGGTCGGCGGCTCGACGGTGACCCGGGCCGGCGCGCCCGGCCCCGCCCCCGGCTCGACGACGACGCGGATCCGGTTGGCCGCCGCGCCGAGCGCGGACGGCGGGGCCGCGAACGGCTCGTCGAGGTTGTCGGCCGACCACCCCGGTCCCGCGAGCTCGGCGCCGAGGAACGACGCGTCCCCCACCATGTCGCCGCGCACCAGGCGGATGCCGGCGCGCGCCACGCTGTCGGCGAACGGCGCCAGGTCGGCGGTGTCGAGCCCGAAGGTCGGGTCGCCCGTGCCGTAGAGGATCAGGTTGCCGTAGAGGGTGCTGTCCTGGACCGGGCCGTCACCGAACAGCACGGTGACGAACCGGAAGTCCGGGCCCAGGTAGTGCAGCGCGGCGGCCGTGGTGAACAGCTTCGCGTTGGAGGCGGGCAGGAAGCGGCGATCGGCGTGGTACGAGAACAGCGTGTCGCCGCGCGTGAGGCTCACGACCAGCGCCCCCCAGGTCGCGTGCCGCCACAGGTGGCCCCGGAACAGGGGTGCGATCGAAGGAGCGAGGACGCCCTGCGGCTCGTCCTGGCTGCGGGCGATCGCGGGGGGCGCGGCGGCGGTGGCACAGAGGCACAGCGCGACGAGGCGGGTCTGCACGCCGCACCTTAAGCGCGCCGGGGTCTCCCGGTCAACCGGCGAACCTGCGGCGCGGGACCGCGACTACCCGCGCGAGCTTCGGCCCCGGGCCCGGCCGACCACCACCGTGATGTTGTCCGTGCCCCCGCCCTCGAGCGCGAGATCGAGCAGCGAGCGGCACAGCTGCTCCGACGACTCCATGGTCCGCGTCTGTGCCGCGATCTGCGCGTCGGAGACGTGGGTCGTCAGCCCGTCGCTGCACAGCAGCAGGACGCAGCCCCGCTGCCGGATGTCGAATCGGGACACCACCGGACTCGCCTCGTCGCCGCCGATCGAGCTCGCCAGCACCCGGTTGAACGGCGAGGTCGCCGCGCGCTCGGGCTTGAGCACGCCGCTGTCCACCAGCTCCTGGGCGACCGTCTGGTCGCGCGTGACCTGCCGCAGCTCGCCGTCCCAGTAGTAATAGCAGCGGCTGTCGCCCACCTGGACGACGTAGGCCCACGGCCACACCGCGATGGCCAGCGTCAGCGTGGTCGCCATCGCGCGCGCCGGGGCCCCGTCGTCGCCGCGCCGGCCCTCGGACGCGCTGCGGACGGCCGCGTGCGCCTCGAGCGCCGCGGCCCTGAGCGCGGCGTGGAGCTCCGGCTCGTCGGCGGCCCCGGCCGCCTGGTAGCTCCGCAGCGTGGAGGCCACGTAGGACGCGACGGTTTCCGTCGCGAGCTGGCTCGCCCGTCCTCCCGCCACGCCGCCGCCGACGCCGTCGGCCACGAGCATGATCGTCGCCAGGCGCTCGCCCCGCAGCGGCAGCGCGTCGGAGCCGGGCAGACTGGTGCCGTGAATCACGACCTGATGGTGGACGGTGGCCAGGAGGAAGTGATCCTGGTTCTCCTTGCGCACCTTGCCGCGGTGGGTCACACCGAACAGGTCGAGCTCGTGGTCGCGGGGCCGCTCCCCGGGAGCGGGCACGACCGAGACGGTCAGCAGGTCAGCGAGAGCCATGGGTCCCCCAACGGCTGGAGCGGCGCGCGGTGCACCAGGCGCGCCCGACGACGACCCGTCGCTTGCGGGAACGCTGGAACATAGGGGTCCGCGGCGTGCCCTCGCCAGGGCGGATGGACGCGGTCACGACCGGGGCGTGGCCGGCGCCATGCACCGGAACCCGACCAGGGCGAAGGCGGCCGGGCCGGCGACGGCGGGCTGGTAGCCGCGCCAGGTCGCGTCGGCGATGGAGTCGGGCGTGTTGTAGCCGCCGCCCCGGATCACGTACGTGTCGGCGCTGCGGGGGGGCGGCGTGCCACCGGCGTACGCCTTCATCGGCGAGGCCGTCCATTCCCAGGTGTTCCCGATCAGGTCGTGCACGCCCTGCGGAGAATCGCCGAGCGGAAAGCTGCCGACCGGCGCCAGCCGGCCCCGCCCGGCCGACTGGACGTTGGCCGCCCCGGGTATCCTCGCGTCGCCCCACGGGAACCGGCGGGCGAGCGGGCCGCGGGCCGCGGCCTCCCATTCCTCCTCGGTGGGCAGCCGCGCTCCGGGGCCGTGCTTCAAGCCGCAGTACGACATGGCCTGCGGCCACATGACGCCCGTGATCGGGAGGAGCGAGTCCCCGGGGGTCGTGTCCGTCACGGTTCCCCAGACCGCCTGGCCGCCGGACGCGGCGGCGAAGCTCCGGTACGCCCCGACGGTCACTTCGGTCTTGTCGAGATAGAACGGCGGCAGCGTGACCTTGTGGGCGGGACGCGACCAGCGGGGGCCGTCGTCGCGCCCGATGGTGTAGGTGCCGCCCGGCACCAGCGCCATGCCGGCCGGGACGGCGGACCCGGCGGACGGCGGGGGCCGGCGCGCGCCGCGCCCGCGTCCCTGCCACAGGAAGACGACCGCGAGGAGCACCAGGGCCGCCCCGCCCACGAACCCGAGCCGGCTGCGCGCCCGCCGCGCGGCCCGCGCCATCTCGGCCGTGGTGTGGCCGCCGGAGATGGGCGTGGTGCCGCCCAGCGCTCGGACGATCTCGCCCCCGGTCGCGAACCGGCGCGCGGGATCCTGCTGGAGGCAGCGGTTGATGACGTCGGCCAGCGCCGGCGGCGCCTCCGGCCGCGCGCGCTCCACCGGCTCCGCCGCCGTGGCGACGCGCTTCATCAGCACTTCGGTCGGCGTGGTGCCGCTGAACGGCGGCCGGCCCGCCAGCATTTCGTAGCCCACGACGCCGAGCGCGTAGAGGTCGGCGCGGTGGTCGACCTTGTCGCCCACCACCTGCTCCGGGCTCATGTAGGTCGGCGTGCCGACCACCATCCCGGACGCCGTCAGCGAGGAGGTCTCCGCGGTGCGCGCGATGCCGAAGTCGGTCACCAGCGCGCGGCCGCTGTCCCGCTCCAGCAGCACGTTGTGCGGCTTGATGTCGCGGTGGATCACCCCGCGGCGGTGGGCGAGGTCGAGGGCGCTGGCGACCTCGCGGAGGATGCGGGCCGTGTCCTCGACGTCGATCCGCCCCTCGCGCTCGAGCCGGTCCGCGAGGCTCTCGCCGTCCACGTACGCCATCGCCAGGTAGAAGATGTCGTTCGCGTTGCCGATGAAGTGCAGCGGCACGATGTGGGGATGCGTGAGCTGCGCGATGGTCTCGGCTTCGCGCCGGAAGCGCTCCTGCGCCGTGGCCGACAGCAGCAGGTCGGGCGAGAGCACCTTGACCGCCAGCGGCCGCTTGAGCGTGAGGTCGCGGACCAGGTAGACGGCGGCGAACCCTCCCTGGCCGATGGGCCGCTCGACGGCGTACCCCTCCCCCAGGGCCGCCTGGAGGCGGGCGGCGAGGTCGTCCGGGCGCGCCGTCATGGCGCTCAAGTCTGCAGCCGAGGGGTGCCGGAAAGCAAAGGCCCGGGACGAGCCCGGGCCCTTGCCTGACGTGCGCTGCCGGGAATCGCTACTGGCAGTTGCTCACGTGATGGGTGACGAGGTTCAGGTTGCAGGTCTTGTTGTCGATCTTCAGCACCACGTTGCCCTGGTTGTCCGGCGGGAAGTCCACCTCGACGCGCTTGGTCACGTCGGTGGTGGAGGAGCGGGTCGCGCTGGTGAAGGTCGCGTGCACGGACACGTTGCGCACGATCTTGCCCGAGATCGGCCACGGGTTGTCGATCCGCGGCAGATTGTAGGTCACCGCCTCGACCGAGTCGCTGCCCGCCTCCTCGTAGAGGCGCTGCACGCTGGGACCGACGAACGACACGGTGTCGCTGCCAGTCGAGAGGCCGTCGTGCTGGCGCGACGTCTCCGTCGTGCCGGTGTAGATCCGGAACAGGGTGTCGAGCACGGTGCGGCTGATGTTGCCGGTGAAGATCGCGCCGTTCTCGGCCGTGTCGGCCCGGAACCCGGTGAAGGTCACGTGCAGCACGGCGGTGCGGACGGCCGAGGTGCCGCAGGTGGTCCCGGCGCCGGTCGAGTCGTAGCAGTTCCGGGTGCGCGTGTAGCTGATGCTGTCGCCGGAGACGGCCGCGGCGGACGCCTGGATCGGGGCCACCAGGCCGGCGAAGCCCTCGTTGGTCGACAACACCTCGACGTCGAGGGCCACGGCATCGCCCGAGCTGCTGGCGACGTCGGTCGTCAGCGTCGTCTGGTCGACCAGCGACGCCGGCGACGTGCTCTCGCTGCACGCCCCGAGCGCGAGCAGGCCCGCGGCGGCGGCGAGGTGTACGACGGTGCGGCTCTTCATGGTTGCATCCTCCAGCTGTTGACGAAGGGGGCGCCACCGGTGGCGGCGGAGAAGCTGTGTGACGGTGAGACGGCTACGCCGCCGGCCTGTTAACCGGGCCGCGCGGAGGTGTGACGCGGGTCACACCGTCCGGTGCTCGGTGCGCGCGATGATCTCGTCCTGGAGGGCGCGGCCGAGATCGCAGAAGTAGTCGCTGTAGCCTGCGACCCGCACGATCAGGTCGCGGTGCTCGTCGGGATGCGCCTGGGCGGCGCGCAGCGTGTCGGCATCCACCACGTTGAACTGCACGTGATGGCCGCCGAGGCGGAAATAGGTGCGGACCAGCGCGGCGAGGCCACGCCGGCCCGTCTCGCCGGCGAGCAGGGCCGGCGTGAACTTCTGGTTGAGCAGCGTCCCGCCGGTCCGCACCTGGTCCATCTTCGCGACCGAGCGCAGCACGGCGGTCGGCCCGCGGCGGTCGGCACCCTGCACCGGCGAGACGCCTTCGCTCACCGGCGTGCCGGCATGCCGCCCGTCCGGGGTGGCGCCGAGCACCGAGCCGAAATACACGTGGACCGTGGTCGGCAGCAGGTTGATGTGGTACGTGCCCCCCTTGGTGCTCGGCCGGCCGTCGACCGCCGCGTAGAACGCCTCGAACACGCGGACCATCACCTCGTCGGCCGCGTCGTCGTCGTTCCCGTAGCGCGGCGTGCGGTGGAGCAGCAGCTGGCGCAGCCGCTCGTGGCCCGCGAAGTCGTCCGCGAGGGCGGCGAGCAGCTGCTCCATGGAGACCGCGGCAGACTCGAAAACGTGACGCCGGACGGCGCTCAGCGCGTCGGTCACCGTGCCCAGGCCGACGCCCTGGATGTAGGTGGTGTTGTAGCGCGTGCCCCCGTCGTGATAGTCCCGCGCGTTCGCGATGCAGTCGTCGATCAGCAGCGACAGGAACGGCGCGGGCATCTGCTCGGCGAACAGGCGCTCGATCCGGTCGTTCCCCTCGGCCTTGACCCCCACGAGATGGCGGAGCTGCGCGTGGAAGGCCGCGAACAGGTCGTCGAACGCCGCGAAGCGGCGCGGGTCGCCGGTGGCGGGGCCGAGCCGGCGGCCGGTCCGCGGGTCCACGCCGTCGTGCAGCGCCAGCTCCAGCACCTTGGGCAGGCTGAGGTAGCCGGTGAGGTTGTAGTTCTCCTTGCCGAAGGCTCCGACCTCGACGCAGCCGCTCGAGCCGCCGTTGCGCGCGTCCTCGAGGCTCTTGCCCTGCCGCAGCAGCTCGCGGACGATGAGGTCGTGGTTGAAGACGGACGGCTGGCCGAAGCCGGTGGCGATGACGCGCGCCGCCCGGTCGAGGAACGCGTCGGGGCTCCGCTCGGTCACCTGGATCGAGGCGCTGGGCTGCAGCAGCCGCATCTCCTCGACCACGTCGAGCGCGAGCATCGTCAGCTCGGACACGCCGTCGCCGCCGTCGGCCGTCGTGCCCCCCAGGTTGACCTGCGCGAAGTCGGTGTAGGTGCCGCTCTCGGCGGCGGTGACGCCGACCTTGGGCGGGGCGGGCTGGTTGTTGAACTTGATCCACAGGCACTGGAGCAGCTCTTCGGCGCCCGCCCGGGTCAGGGAGCCGTCGGCGAGGCCCCGGCGGTAGAACGGCAGCAGGTGCTGGTCGAGCCGTCCGGGGCTGAAGGCGTCCCAGGTGTTGAGCTCGATGGTGACGCCGAGATGCACGAACCAGTACGCCTGCAGCGCCTCCCCGAAGTCCCGCGGCGCGTGTGCCGGGACGCGCGTGCACACCGCCGCGATCCGGGCCAGCTCCGCGCGGCGGCGCGGGTCCGGCTCGCTCGCCGCCAGCTCCCGCGCGCGCGCGGCGTGGCGCTCGGCGAACCGGATCAGCGCGTCGGCCGAGATGCGCATCGCCTGGAGCTCGGCCCGGCGCGCCCCGGCGGCCCCGTCGCCTCCGGCGCGCGGCGCCGCGAGCGCGGCGTCGATGTCGGCCTGGAAGTCGCGCAGGCCCCGCCGGTAGATCTTGTCGTCGAGCACCGTGTGCCCGGGAGCGCGCTGCTCCATGAACTCGGTGAACACGCCGGCGTCGTAGGCCGCCTGCCACTCCGCCGTCATCGCCCCGAACAGCCGGTCGCGGATCGAGCGGCCGCGCCAGAACGGGATGATCTCGCGCTCGTACAGCTCCCGGGTCTCGCGCGTCACCGCGAACGGGATCTTCTCCCGCGTGTCGAGCAGGTCGAGGTCCTCGAGGGAGTGGCAGCACAGCTCGGGATACGTCGGCGTCGCCTTGGGCGAGGGGCCCTTCTCGCCCACGATCAGCTCGCCGGCGCCGAGCCAGATGCTCTGGTGCTCCATCAGGTGGCGGAACGCGTGCGCGCGCACCAGCGGCGCGGGCCCCGTCGCCGGGTGTTCGCGGTAGAAGGCGGTCACCAGCCGCGCCCGCTCGGGGGAAATCGTCGGGCGGGCGGCGAGGCTGCGGCGCCGCAGGCAGGCGACGCGCTCGGTGATCACGGGGCCACCTCGCCGACCGGCACGCCGCCCGCGGCCAGGAAGGCCGCGATCTCGCCCAGCTGGGCGCGCGCCGGCGCGCGCGTGTCCGGGAGCCGGTAGGTCCGGTCGAGCCGCTCGTACTTGTGCACGCCGATGCGATGGTACGGCAGCAGGTCCAGTCGCACCAGATGCGGCAGGCCGGCGGCGAACGCGCGAACGGCGGCGAGGTTCTCCGGGTCGTCGGTGACGCCGGGGACGACGGGCACCCGGAGCACGATGCGGTGCCCGGCCTCCGAGAGCCGGCACAGGTTGGCGAGGATGCGGCGGTTGCCCACGCCGGTGTACCGGCGGTGGCGGTCCGCGTCCACCAGCTTGAGGTCGTAGAGGAACAGGTCCACGTCGCGGCGCAGCAGCTCGAAGCTCGCCCACGGAGCGTGGCCGCAGGTGTCCAGCGCGGTGTGGAAGCCGCGCGAGCGGGCGGCGGCGAGCAGGGCCGCGGCGAACCGGGGCTGCAGCATCGGCTCGCCCCCGGACAGCGTGACGCCGCCGGCGGACTGCTCGTAGAACGAGCGGTCGCGCTCGACGACGGCGAGCACGTCCTCGACGCTCATCGGGCGTCCCGCCACCTCGCGCGCCTCGGCCCAGCAGCTGCGCGTGCAGGCGCCGCACGCGCGGCAGCGCGAGCGGTCGGTGACCGGCGCGCCGTCCACCCAGGCGACGGCCCCGTGCGGGCAGGCATCGACGCAGGCGCCGCAGCGGATGCAGCGGCCCTCGTGCACGATGGTCTCCGGGCCCGGCGCCTGGCTCTCCGGGTTGTGACACCACCAGCACGACAGGCCGCACCCCTTCAGGAACACGGTGGTCCGGATGCCCGGGCCGTCGTGGATGGCGTAGCGGCGAATATCGAACACGATTCCGGTGATCAGGGAACCTCCGGCCTGAACACCCTCCGAGCCTCGCAAACCCCGGGCCGCGCCGTCCGGGAGGGCGATTGGCCGGGGGGGAGCGCGCGGTTAGGTTCGGTCCCTATGGCCGCTCCCCCGCCGCAGGCCGCTCCAAGCGCTCCGGCCGCCGCCGCGGCGGCCCGCCCGCCCGGCCTCACGGGGACCGACGGCCTGCTCGTCCTGATGACCCTGATCTGGGGCGTCAACTACATCGTCATCAAGGCCGAGTTCAAGGTCTTCACTCCGCTGTCCTTCAACGCCGTCCGCTTCCTCCTGGCCGCCGTCACGGTCGGGTTCGTCGCGTGGGGGGCCGGGGCCCGGAGGCCGGGGCGGCGCGAGCTGCTGCGGCTGAGCCTGCTGGGCGTGCTGGGCAATACCGTCTACCAGCTGTGCTACATCGAGGGCATGGCCCGGACCCGCGCGGGGAACGCGGCGCTCATCATGGCCGCCGTGCCCGTGCTCACCGCCGTCAGCAGCCACCTGCTGGGTCACGACCGCCTGCGGTGGCGCGACGTCGTCGGGCTGGCGCTCTCGACGGCCGGCATCGCCACCCTGGTCTGGGGCAGCGGGGCGGACGTGGGGGTGCGGGGCACGGTGGCCGGTGACCTGCTGATGCTGCTCGCCGTGGTGTTCTGGACCGCCTACACCGTCCTGGCCAAGCCGCTGGTGGACTCGCTGGGACCGACGGTGACCACCGCCTGGACGATGGGCCTCGGCGCGATCCCGCTGCTCGTGATCTGCGCCCCGGCCGCGGTGGCGCAGCGGTGGGGCGCCGTCACGCCTGCCGCGTGGCTCGGGGCCGGGTTCTCCTCCCTGGGCTCGCTGGTGCTGGCGTACCTGATCTGGTACCGGGGCGTCGAGCGGCTGGGCGCGACGCGCACGGCCTTCTACTCGAACTTCTCGCCCGTGGTGACCCTGCTCGCGGCCTGGCCCCTGCTCGGCGAAACCCCCACCCCGTGGCAGATCGTCGGCGCCGGAGGCATCTTCGGATCCTTGGCCCTGGTACGCTCGTGAAAGCCGTGCTGTTCGACCTCGACGGGACCCTGCTCTGGACCGACGGAGCGGGACGGCGTGCGATCCACCGCGCGCTGCTCGAGGTGCTCGCCATCGAGCGCCCCGCGGCGTCGTTCCGGTTCGACGGCCGGACCGACCCCGAGATCGTGGAGCTGCTGGCCGCGGCGGCCGGGCGGGACCACGGTCCCGACGTTGTCGCCGGCGTGCTGCGGGCGTACGTCAGGCTGCTCGACGAGGAGCTGGGCCGTCCGGGCCAGCGCACCACGGTGTACCCCGGCGTGCGCGAGCTGTTGGCCGCGCTGGAGCGGAGGAGCGACTGCGTGCTGGGACTGCTCACGGGCAACGTGAGGGAGGGCGCGCGGCTCAAGCTCCGGTCCGCCGGCCTCGACATCGCGCGGTTCCGGGTCGGGGCCTTCGGGTCGGATCACGGCGAGCGGAGCGCCCTGCCCGCCATCGCCCAGCAGCGCGTCCGCGAGGTGCTGGGGCTCGAGCTGGCCGGCCACGACGTCGTCATCATGGGTGACACGCCCGCCGACGTGACGTGCGGCCGGGGGATCGGCGCCCGCGCCATCGCCGTGGCCACCGGCTCCTACTCCGTCCCCGATCTCATCGCCGCGGGAGCGTACACGGCGTTCGCGGACTTCTCCGATACCGCGGCGGTGGTGGCGTCGGCGTTCGCGCCGTGAGCGCGCGCGAGGTCGAGCTCAAGGCGCTGGTGGAGCGGCCGGCCGAGGTGGCGGCGCGCATCGAGACGCGCGGGGCGGTGCGCACCTTCCGCGGCCGGATGTCCGACCACCGCTACGACCTGCCGTCCCGGGCACTCGAGTCGCGCGACGAGGTGCTCCGGGTCCGGACGTTCACGGCCGCTTGCGGCAGCGCTCCGCGCCCCGCCGAGGTCGCGTGGAAGGGCCCCACCCGCCAGGCGAGCGGCTACAAGGAGCGGGAGGAGCTGGAGTTCGCCGTCGCCGACTCGGGCCCGGTCGAGGCCATCCTCGCGCACCTGGGGCTCACCGTCATCGACGCCATCGACCGCTGCGTGGAGGTCTACCGGATGGACGACGCCGCGCTGCGCCTGGAGTGGTATCCCCGCATGGACGTGCTCCTCGAGGTCGAGGGCCCGCCGGCCGCGATCGAAGCGGCGGTGGCGGCCACCGGGATGCCGCGGACGGCCTTCACCGCGGACCGTCTGGTCGATTTCGGTGTCCGCTACCAGCGCCGGACGGGGACCGCGCCCGCGCTCAATCTCGAGGGGCTGGGCGGTGGACAGCCCGGGTGGCCGGCATGGGCGCGGTGACGCACCTCGAGAGCGGCGGCCGCGGCGCGGCGCGGTGCGCGAAGGGACCGACGTGGGCGTCCTCGGCGTAGGGATCGATCTGGTGCCGGCCTCGCGCGTGGACGCGATGATCTCGCGCCACGGCGAGCGCGCGCTGCGCCGGCTGTTCACGGCCGCCGAGCGCGAGCGCGCGGCCGAGTACGCCCAGGCCTCGCTGCATCTCGCGGCGCGCATCGCCGCCAAGGAGGCGGCCTACAAGGCCCTGGCCGGCGACTTCGGCGCGAGCGGGATCGGCTGGCAGGACCTGGAAGTGCGGCGCGCCGCCGACGGCCGTCCCGACCTCGTGTTCCACGGGGCGGCGCAGCGGCGCATGGAGGCGCTGGGCGCCACGCGCTGTCACCTCTCGCTCACCCACGCCGGAGGCGTCGCGGCGGCGGTCGTGGTCCTCGAATAAGGTCGAGTTGCAGGACCCGGAACGCCGGGCTACGTTGCGGCCTACCCCAGCCTGAGATCGAGTCCCGCTTGTTGAGTCGAGCCGCCGCCGTTCTGTTGCTCGCTTCGCTCAGTCGGCATCTCCCCGTCGCGGCCACCCAGACCTCGCCCCAGGCGCGCGAGGCCGCCCGGCGCATCGTCGCCACCACCCACCTCGCGGCGGAGGAGTACGCGCTGGCGTGGCAGGGCGGGGCGATCACGCGGCGCGAGGAAGCGGACGAGGCCCGGCTGTTCATCGGCGAGGCGCGTCGCGCCGTGGGAGGGCTGGCTCCGGTGCTGGCGCGGGACGTCGCGGTCGAGCTGGGTGCCATCGCACGCCTGCTGGACGCGGACGCGCCCGCGGACTCGGTCGCGGCTCACGCCGCCGCGCTGGAAGGCCGGCTGGCGGGCGCCGTCGGGGCATCGGAAGACGAGCGAGCGTCGCGCGGCCCGTCCCTCGCGGCGGGCGAGCGCATCTACGCGGCCCGGTGTGCCCAGTGTCACGGCGCCGGCGGTCGGGGCGACGGGCCGGCGGCGGCCGGCCTCACGCCGCCACCCGCCGATCTCGTCGCCCCTGCGCCGGCGGGGCCGCCCGGGCCGCTCGACTACTTCCGCCGGCTGACCTATGGCGTGCCGGGGACCGCGATGCCCGCCTTCGAGCCGGTGCTCTCGCGCGAGGATCGCTGGGATGTGGTCGCCTACGTCGTCGCCCTCTCGGACACCCTGGCGCGCCGGACCGGGAACGGCGCCGACGCCGTCAGCTTCGGGACGGTGCGGGCGACGCTCGCCGGGGCGATGGACCTCGCGCGCCGTGGGGAGGCGAGGCAGGCGGCGGACCGGGTGCTCGACGCCTATCTGGAGTTCGAGAGCGTGGAGGGCAGGGTCCGGATCGCGAACGCCGGTCTCGCCTCCCGCGCGGAGGCCCGCTTCGCGGCCCTGCGCGAGGCCGCGCAGGCGGCGGAGCCGGGGCTCGCGGCGCGGTACGCCGAGCTCGCCGCGACCGTGGACTCGGCCGAGGCTGCGCTCGGTCGCGGAGCGACGAGCTGGGGCTTCCTGGCCGAGAGCTTCCTCCTGATCGTGCGCGAGGGGTTCGAGGCGATTCTGATCGTCGCCGCCATCATGGCCGTCGTCCTGCGGAGCGGCACCGCGGGCCAGCGCGACAGCGTGCGCTGGGGTGTGGGACTCGCCATCCTGGCGAGCTTCGCCACGGCCGCGCTGCTGGAATGGCTGCTCGAGGGACGCGCCGCGCAGCGCGAAGCCCTCGAGGGCCTCGTGATGCTCGCGGCCGCCGTCGTCCTCTTCTACGTCTCGTACTGGCTGATCTCGAAGGTCGGGGTGGCGGTGTGGCAGCGCTTCCTGCGCGACAAGGTCGAGCGCGCCGCCGCCAGCGGCAGCGGCCTGGCGCTGGCGGCGGTGGCCTTCCTCGCCGTCTACCGCGAAGGATTCGAGACGGTGCTGTTCTACAAGGCGCTGTACGTGAGCGGCGGCGCCGCGGGCGCGGCTCCCATCACGCTGGGCCTGGTGCTGGGTGGCGTGGCCCTGGTTGCCGCCTACGTCAGCATCGAGAAGTTCGGCGTCCGGATCCCGCTGCGGCCGTTCTTCGCCGTGACGGGGGCGACGCTGCTGCTCATGGCGTTCGTATTCGCGGGCACCGGCGTGAAGGAGCTGCAGGAGGGCGGGTACGTTCCGTCCACGCTCGTGCCGGGAGCGCCGCGGAGCGATTTCTTCGGCATCTACCCGACCGTGCAGACGCTGGTGGTCCAGGGGCTGATCGTCGCGAGCGTGCTGGCGGCGGGCGTCTGGTGGCTGGCACGGCGTCGCGAGAGCCGCGCCCCCGCCGCGGCCGAGCCCGATCGCAGCGATTCGGCCGCGGAGGGCCGCAGCTCCCGGAAAGCACGATAGCCTGCCGCTAGGCAGGCTACCGTGGATGCCGGGGCGACGCCCCCCTCAGGAACTCCATCGCCACCGGAAGTCCTTCTTTGCCCTCGATAAGAGCATAGGCCGTGCCTACGGCCCATGTGGGACGTAAGCGCTTGGAATTGGAACGGTTAGATCGATTTGTGATGTGCAGAACTGCAGCCGCCGACCGGCTTCCGACTGTCGAGAATCACTACAGCTGTCAAGAGACTGGTCGGTCCGGCAGCGGCGGCGGCGTGGCCTCGGGCGTCGCGAGGCGTCGCATCGTCACCACGCCGACGGCGATCAGCCCCGCACTCAGGATCTGCGCGACGGTGATGGCGCCGAGCACGCGATCGTCCTTGGCGCGGAAGATCTCCACGATGATCCGCTCCGTGGCCATCAGCACCAGGCAGGCCCCGAACAGCCAGCCGGCGGCGTGGCGGTGCTCCCGCCGGCGCCACAGGAGCGCGAACACGACGAAGCTGAGCGCGATCTCGTAGAGCTCCGTGGGGTGGACGGTGAGTACGTCGCCGGGGTGCGCGCCCGCCGGGATGGTGGCGTGGAACTGCTGGCTCAGCACGGCGGCGGTGGATGGGGGCGAGCCCTGCGGGAACGCGACCGCCCACGGCAGGCGCGAGGGCAGGCCGTAGTCGTCGTTGACCATGAAGCAGCCGACCCTGCCCAGCAGATAGCCCACGACCAGCGACGGTGCGATGGTGTCCAGCAGCACCCGCACCGGCAGCTTCCGCAGCCACAGGTAGGCCAGCACGGCGAGGGTGCCGCCGGCCAGGCCTCCGTACCAGACCAGTCCGCCGCGCGAGAAGATCGCGCTGATCCGCCCCATGGCGATGGCGAAGTAGATCTTGGAGCCCACCAGGCCGCCGGCGACGGCGATGACGACCGTGTCCCACGCGATCGCGGAATCCAGGGCACGGCGCTTGAGCTCGCGGGCGTAGATCCAGCCGGCGACGAGGAAGCCCACCATCATCATGATGCCGTAGCCGGTGATGGTGAAGCGACCGAGGTGAATGAGCAGCGGGTAGACGGTCATGCGCGCACCAGACCTGGAAAGGGGAGCCGGGCCGCCGCGTCCACGGGCCGGCCGGCGTCGGCGGCGCGGAACAGCCCCGCGCGGGCGATCATTGCGGCGTTGTCGGTCGAAAGGCGGGGCGAGGGGGCGTGCAGGGTGGTGCCCCGCGCGGCGAGCGCCGCGGCCAGGGCGGCCCGGAGCGCGCGGTTGCACGCGACGCCGCCGCCGAGCACGACGCGGCGGCGGCCGCACGCTTCGGCGGCCCGCAGGGTCTTCGCCACCAGGACGTCGATGACGGCGTCCTGGAAGCCGCGGGCGAGGTGGGGCCGGTCGGCCGCCGGGTCGCGCGACGCTTTCACCGCGTGGATGACCGCCGTCTTGAGCCCGCTCATCGACAGGTCGAAGTAGTCGGCGTCACCGGGCCGCTGCCCCGCATGCAGCATCGGCCGCGGGAAGCGGAAGCGGGCCGGGTCGCCGCCTGCGGCCGCCCGCTCGACGGCGGGGCCGCCCGGGTATCCCAGCTCGAGCAGCGCGCCCACCTTGTCGAACGCCTCGCCGACCGCGTCGTCGCGCGTCTCGCCGAGCAGCCGGTAGTCGCCCCACGCGGGGACGTCGAGCAGCAGCGAGTGCCCGCCGGAGACGATCAGCGCGGTGAAGGGCGGCACCGCCGCGGGGTGGTCGAGCGAGGTGCCGAACAGGTGCGCCTCCAGGTGGTGGACGCCCACCAGCGGCCGGCCGGTGGCGAGGCTCAGTCCCTTGGCGTAGCTGACGCCCACCAGCAGCGCGCCGATCAGTCCCGGACCCTCCGTGACCGCGATCAGATCCACGTCGGCGAGCGCCGCGCCCGCGTCCAGGAGCGCGCGGTCGACCACGGGGCCGACGGCGACGAGGTGGGCCCGGGAGGCGAGCTCCGGCACGACGCCGCGGTACACGGCGTGCACGTCCTGCGAGAGGATCACGCACGACAGGGCGCGCGCGGTGCCGTCGCCGCCGGCGACGACCGCGGCCGACGTCTCGTCGCACGACGTCTCGATGCCGAGGACGTTCACGTCTTCTTGGTCTTGCCCGAGAGCGTGACGGCGAGCGGCGCGATCTGCAGCACCGCGTGGCCGGTCGTGTCGAGCGCGACGGTGCGCGCGAAGACGCCCGTGACGCCCTTGAGCTGGAGCGCCTCGGTGGCGATCGAGTCCAGTCCGCCCAACACGGAGATCGCCCCGCTGACGCGCACGGCGGCGGGCACCGCCGTCACGGGGCCGTCGAGCGCATAGCCGGACTCGGGCTCCACGACCGCGCGCACGGCCACCGGGACGGTGCGCTGCGCGCGGCGGTCGAGGACGACGTCCACCTCGCGCGGCAGCACCTCCTGCACCGATACCTTGACGTTGCGCGGCAGCTCGACGTCGCCCGGGGAGATCGCGAGCCGGTGATGGCTGCCGGCCGCGGAGTCGGGGATGGTCGCCCGGATCACCAGGGCGCTGACACCGAGCTTCAGGAACTCGCCGCGGGGACCGGCGATCAGCGCCTGGACGGGCGGCAGCGGCTGGGCCAGGGCCGCGGTGGGCGCGAGCGACAGCTCCAGCCGGACGTCTTCGAGATGGGTGGCCGGCTCCTCCAGCGCCACCACCACCCACAGGATCACCGAGAGGGCAAGCGCCGCCAGCTTGAGTGGCCAGTGGCGGACGATCGCCTCCCGGACCGACACCTCAGCCCTGCTGCGCCAGCAGGCGGCGCATGAGGTCCTTGTTCACCGTGGCGTCCCAGTCGGTGGCGCCGATCACCTTCTTCTCGATCCGGCCCTCGCGATTGATCACGAAGGACTCCGGCACGCCGGTGGTCTGGTAGATCGTCTTGATCCGGCCGGACTGGTCGTGGAGGATCGCGAAGGTCAGGCCGAGGTCGCGCGCGTACTGGCGCACCACGTCCGGACCACCCTCGTCGATGCTGACCGCGACGATCTTGAGTCCCTGGGGCCCCATGTCCTTCTGCAGCTGCTCGAGCGAGGGCATCTCGACCTTGCACGGCTCGCACCAGGTGGCCCAGATGTTGAGCAGCACCACCTGGCCCTTGTAGTCGGCGAGGGTCACGCGCTTGCCCGTCGCGAGGTCGGTCGCCACGAAGGAGGGCGCCGAGGAACCGACCTCGACGGGGAAGATCTCGGGCTTGAGCTTCAGCCCGAGGGCGAGGCCCGCGCCCAGGATGAGCACCACGACCGCCACGGCGATCCACTGCGTCTTCATTGCCTGACCGTCCTTCCGCCGGCGCCGGCTTCCGCCAGACGCCGCAGCTCTCGAACCTCGGCGGCCGCGTCGGCCACCGTGAAGATCGCGTTGCCCGCGACGAACGTGTCGGCGCCGGCCGCGGCGAGGTGGGGAATCGTCTCGCGCGCCACGCCCCCATCCACCTCGAGCCAGGCGCGGCTCTCGCGCTGCGCGAGGAGCGAGCGGGCCCGGCGCACCTTGTCGATCGCCGGATCCCAGAACGCCTGGCCGCCGAACCCCGGATTCACCGTCATCACCAGCAGCAGGTCCAGCTCGTCCACGACCTCTTCGACGGCCGTGAGCGGTGTCGCCGGATTGAGCGCGACGCCCGGACGCATGCCGTGGCGGCGGATCTCGGCCAGGTGCCGCTCGAGGTGCGCCGTCGCCTCGGCGTGGATGGTGAGGAACGTCGCGCCGGCGTCGGCGAACGGCGCGATGTACGCCTCCGGATGCTCGACCATCAGGTGGCAGTCCAGCGGCGCGTCGGTGAACCGGCGCAGGGCCGCCACGATCGGGGCGCCCCACGTGAGGTTGGGCACGAAATGCCCGTCCATCACGTCCACGTGGATCTGGTCGGCGCCGCCGGCGAGCACGCGCTCGACCTCGTCCATCAGGTGGGCGAGGTCGGCGCTGAGGATGCTCGGAGCGATGCGGACCGTCACCTGGGGCCTTTCGCGATGTGGAGTCGCACGCTGCTGCCGGCCGCGACGCTGTCGCCGGCGGCCGGCTCGGTCGCCGCGGCGGTGCCGGCGGGCTGCGTGCCGGGCACGGTGTCGACGGTGCCCAGGGTGAGCCCCGCCGCCAGCAGCAACTGCTGCGCGAGGTCCGGGTCGAGCCCCTGCACGTTCGGCACCACGCGCCGCGGCGTCCCTTCGCTCACCGTGAGCGCCACCGCGGAGCCGCGCGGCGCGGCCACGCCGGGCGAGGGATCCTGCCACGTCACCAGGCCGGCCGCGTACGTGGGATGCGGCGCGGAATCGGCGATCTCCGCCCGGAAGCCGTCGGACTGAAGCGTCTTCTGGGCTGCCTCCACCGCGGTGCCCGTGACCCGCGGCACCCGCCGCTCGTTCGGGAGCAGCGGAGCGGGGAAGATCAGCAGCGCCGCCACAAGATAGCCGGCGAGCGCGGTGAGGGCGACACCGCCGACCAGGACGGCGAGCCGGCGGAGCCAGCTCGGCCGGCGGCCGCCCCCGGATTCCGGCGCGGCCCCTTCGGGCGCCGCGCGGCGCGCACCACCGAACAGCCGTCTTACGAGAGCATCCCGGTGGTGGGGCTGGACGGAATGGCCACTTCGCGCCGCGGCATCCGCCCGGCGAGCCAGGCGGCGCGCCCGGCCTCGGTCGCCAGGCGCATCGCGTGCGCCATCACCACCGGATCCCGCGCTTCGGCGAGCGCCGTGTTCATCAGCAGCCCGTCCACGCCCTGCTCCATCGTCACGCACGCGTCCGACGCGGTCCCGACGCCGGCGTCCACGATCACGGGCACGGTGAGCCGCGACTTGATGGTGCGGATCGTGTACGGATTGAGGAGGCCGAGTCCCGAGCCGATCGGCGAGGCCAGCGGCATCACGGCGGCGCAGCCCGCGTCCTGGAGCCTCAACGCCGTGATGAGGTCGTCGTTGGTGTACGCCATCACGGTGAAGCCTTCCTTCGCCAGTGTCCGCGCGGCCTCGAGCAATCCCGCCACGTCGGGCAGCAGGGTCTTCTGGTCGCCGATCACTTCCAACTTGATGAACTCGTTGAAGCCGGCCTCGCGGGCCAGCCGCGCGTAGCGCATCGCGTCTTCGGCCGTGTAGCACCCCGCCGTGTTCGCCAGCAGGAAGAAGCGCGAGGGATCCAGGTGGTAGAGGATGCCCTCTTCCTGGCTGCGGTCGAGGCTGACGCGGCGCACCGCCACGGTCACCACCTCGGTGCCCGACGCGTCCAGCGCGCGCACCATCGTGGCGTTGTCTTTGTATTTCCCGGTGCCCACCAGGAGCCGGGAGCGGAAGGTGCGCCCGCCGATCACGAGCGGCGCGTCCTGGAAGACCGGTGCCGTCACTGTCGTTGTCATCGTCCGTTCTTTCACTGTGCGTCCGTGCGTCTGTGCGCCTGTGCCCCTGTGCGTCCGTCCTTCATCCGCCGCCCACGAAATGGACCAGCTCGATCACGTCGCCGCCGGCGAGCGCCGCCTCGGCGAGACCGTCGCGGCGCACGATGCGTCGGTTGTGCTCCACGACCACGGCGCGCGGGTCGAGGCCGAGCTGCTCCAGCAATCCGCGCAGCGTGGTACCCTCGGCCACGGCGCGCGATTCGCCGTTCACGGTGACGGCGAGCGACGTCGAGGCCGGCAGCACCGCGAGAAACTCGCGCGCCGCCTCCGCCGGGTCGGCGGCGTCCCACAGCGCGCGGATCGCGGCGACGCCCCAGGCCCCGGCGCGCAACGCGGCCGACGCGTTGCGGGGCGTGAGGCCGCCGATCGCGACCACCTGCAGCCCGCCCGAAGCCGCGGACTCCACCAGCGCGGGGCCGGCGGCGGCGGCGCCGGGATGGCTCGCTGTCGCGAACACCGGGCCGGCCACGAGGAAGTCGGCCCCCTCCACCTCGGCCGCCCGCGCCTCCGCCGCGCCATGCACGGCGCGGGAGACGGGCAGGCCGGGCGCCACGCGGCGCGCGTCGCGCACCTCCAGGCCGTTGCGCCCGAGGGCGAGCGCGGCGGCGTCCGCCGCGCGTGCCACGTCGGCCCGGCCGTTGACGACCAGCCAGCTGCCGTGCTCGCCGAGCGCGGCGCGGAGCCGCCGGGCCAGCGCGAGAAGCGCCGCGCCCTCGAGCGCCCGGGCCCTGAGGTGGACGCCCAGGCTGGGGCCGGCGACCGCCGCCATCGCCGCGGCTCGCTCCACGAGCCGCGCGTCGCCGACCACCCGGTCGTCGGTGACGGCGTGCAGCCGGGGCAGGCGCGCGATCATCGCAGCAGGTCTCCCGCCGCGACGCCCCGCCCGTTGACGAAGGCCCGCGCCGCCATGCGCGCGCGGCCCGCGGGCTGCACCTCGGTGACGGTCACGGTCCCGGTGCCGCAGGCGATGCGCAGGCCATCGCCCGCCTCCAGGACCTTCCCCGGCTCTCCGCTCGCGTCCTCGGCCCGCCCGCCGAACAGCTTCAGCTCCTTGTCGCGGCAGGTGGTCCACGCGCCGGGCTTGGGATCGAACGCGCGGATCTTCCGGGCCACCGCGTCGGCGGGGCAGGTCCAATCCAGGCGCTCCTCCTCCCGCCGGATCTTGGGCGCCAGCGTGGCCCGCGCGTGGTCCTGCGGCCGCGGCTCGAGGCCCGTTTCCTCCACCAGGGTCAGCGCCTCGATCAGGGCCTCCGCGCCGAGCTCGGCCAGGCGCACCGTCAGCTCGCCGCCGGTCTCGTCCGCGGCGACGGGCGTCGACACCTGATGCAGGATCGGCCCCGTGTCCATCCCCGCGTCCATCTGCATGATCGTGATGCCCGTCTCGGTGCAGCCCTCGAGGATCGCCCGCTGGATCGGCGCGGCGCCGCGCAGCGCGGGGAGCAGCGACGCGTGCACGTTCACGGACCCACGCCGCGGCACGTCGAGCAGGGACCGCGGCAGGATGTGGCCGTAGGCGGCGACGATCGAGATCTCCGGCGCGAGCGAGCGCACCTCGGCGAGGAACTCGGGCGCCGAGGGCCGCTCCGGCTGCAGCACCGCGAGCTCGTCGGCGAGGGCCGCGGTCTTCACCGCCGAGGCCGAGACGCTGGAGCGGTGCCTCCCGGTCGGGCGGTCGGGGCGGGTCACCACCGCGGCGATGTCGAACCCCTCGCCGATCAGGGCGCGGAGCGAAGGAACCGCGAACTCGGGTGTTCCGAAAAAGAGGACCCGCACGGATCACCTAGCCCAGCTTGGCCGAACCCTCCGGCACGACGTCCTTGAGGTATCCGGTGTCGCCCTTGCGCGACTTCTTCCAGTCGGCGAGCAGGCGCCGCCGCTTCAGCGGTCCCACCCGGTCCAGGAACAGGATGCCGTCGAGGTGGTCGATCTCGTGCTGGATGGCCCGCGCGAGCATGCCGGTCGCCTCGATGCGGCGGAGCACGCCTCCCTCGTCCAGCGCCTCGACCACCACGTGCTGCGCCCGCTCGACGTCGGCGAAGATGTCGGGGATCGACAGGCAGCCTTCCTCGCCCACCTGCTTGCCGTCGCCGGCGAGGACGACGGGATTGACGAGCACGTGCTCGCCCTCGCCCTCGACCGACACCACGGCGACCCGTCGCGCCACGCCGATCTGGTTCGACGCGAGGCCGACCCCGTTCGCCGCGCGCATCGTGTCGAACAGGTCGGCCACCAGCGCCCGCACGCCGGCGTCCACGCCGGCGACCTCGTGCGCACGCTGCCGCAGCACGGGTGAACCCAGGAGGTGCAGCTGCCGCAGGCTCACGTCGCCGCCGGCTCCTGGGCCGGAGCGTTGATCTTCGCGATCGCCCGGCGCTCGACCACCACCTTGGCCTCTCCGCTCTTGATCGTCACGCGGTCGTCCTTGACGTGCACCACCTCGCCGACCATCCCGCCCGAGGTGACCACCTCGTCGCCGCGCTTGATCTGCTTCAGCAGCTCCTCGTGGCGCTTCTGCTGCTGGCGCTGCGGGCGGATCAGGATGAAGTAGAAGATCGCGATGAACGCGGCGATCTGGAGGACGAACACCGAGATCGTGCCGCCGCTCTGCTGGCCCGACCCGACCATCGCGAACAATGGCAATCTCACGCCTGCTCCCTGCTTCCGTAGCGGGCGAGCCACGCGCGGCTCCACCCTGCGAAGGTCCCGGCCAGGATCGCGTCCCGGGCGCGCGCGGCGAGTCGAATCAGGTACCGCACGTTGTGCAGCGACAGCAACCTCAGCCCCAGCAGCTCCTCCGCCGCGAACAGATGCCGCAGGTACCCGCGCGAGAACGTGGTGCAGGTCTCGCAGTCGCAGGTCGCGTCGAGCGGAGCGTCGTCCTCGCGGTGCCGCGCGTTCCGGATGTTGACCTGGCCGTCGTCCGTGAATGCGGCGCCGTTGCGTCCCATGCGGGTCGGCGCCACGCAGTCGGCCAGGTCCATGCCGCGCGCGAGGGCCGCGACGAAATCGCCGGGAAACCCGACGCCCATAAGATAACGCGGGACCCGGGGCGGGAGCACGGGCTCCAGTCCGGCGAGCACCTCGTCCATCCGGGGCTTGCTCTCGCCCACCGACAGGCCGCCGACCGCGAGGGCCCGCCATTCTCCGGCGTCCAGCACCCCCCGGAGCGACTCCCGGCGCAGGTCGTCGAAGGTGCCGCCCTGCACGATGGGCACCAGCGTCTGCCGTTCCGGGGCCTCCCGCGCCAGCGCCGCGAACCGGTCGCGGCAGCGGACCAGCCAGCGCAGCGTCCGCCCGGCGGCGTCCTGGGCGGCCTCGTGGCCGCTGGGGCCGGGAATCACGTGGTCGAACGCCATCGCCACGTCGGCGCCGAGGGCCCACTGGATCTCGACCGCGCGCTCCGGCGTGAGCTGGCGGCGCGCGCCGTCCACGTGGCTCTGGAACTCGACGCCGTCCTCGGAAACCCGGCGCCGCCCCTCGAGCGAGAAGACCTGGAAGCCCCCGGAGTCGGTCAGGAGCGGCTTGGGCCACCCCATGAAGCGGTGCAGGCCGCCGAGCTTCGCGACGACGTCCTCCCCCGGGCGCACGTGGAGGTGGTACGTGTTGGCCAGGACCATCGTCGCGCCGCACGCCTCGAGGTCGCGGGGCGAGAGCGTGCGGACCGTGCCCTGCGTGCCGACCGGCATGAAACAGGGCGTCCGCACGTCGCCGTGGGGGAGGTGCCAGGTGCCCGCGCGGGCGGCGCCGTCCGTTCCGGATATCTCGAACTCGAACACGCAACCTCACGGCGAACGGAGGTCAGACCTGCGGAACTCAGAACAGTTGCGAGACGCCGAGTTGCGAGCGGTTGCGAGTTCTCAGTCTGCA
>DATJUT010000066.1 GCA_035502185.1 Gemmatimonadales bacterium | reverse complement strand
GCGACCGCGGTCGGCGCCGCGCTCATCGCGTTCTGGATCTTCCACTCCGGCGTTCCCTTCGCCGGCCCGGCCGGCGCCGCCGGCGCCTTGGCCGGCTCCTGCTTGGCGCACGCGGCGAGCGCCAGCGCCAGCGCGGCCACCGTGCTCATTCGACCGTACACGCGAACCTCCGAGAGAGGGGACGTGCCGGCACGCGCGCCGCCAACCGGTGCGGCTGGCTCGGCCCTGGCCGTGCCGGGCGATGCCTGCAGAAGCGACAGCTAACCTAGTCGGGTCGGCGCGAATTGCCAGATGCCCGCTCGGGATTCCGCCCTTGCGCATTCATACGTTTGTATTGTACGATACATACGTATGAAACAACACCTGGAGATCCGGGAGCGGCTGCTCGAGGCGGCCCGGCAGCTGTTCGCGCGGGACGGATTCGACGCGGCCGGCGTCCGCGACATCACCGCGCGGGCGCACGCCAACCTCGGCGCGATCACCTACCACTTCGGCTCCAAGGAAGCGCTGTACCACGCGGTGATCCAGCGCTTCGCGACGCCGCTGGCGGACCGCCTCGCGGCGATCTCGCGGGAGCCGGGGCCGCCGCTCGAGCGCCTGGCGGCGGCGGCGCGCGCCTTCCTGGAGCACATCTGGAGCCACCCGGAGATGCCGCGCCTGATTCTGCGCGAGCTGGCGAGCGACCGGCCGTTGCCGCCGCCGGTGGCGCTGGTGATCCGGCGCAACCTCGAGTCGTTCACCCGCATCATCACCGAGGGCCAGGCGGACGGGACGATCCGGCCGGGCGAGCCGCACCTGTTCGCGATGAGCATCGCGGGCCAGCCCCTGTTCCTGGCCCTGGCGCGCCGGGCGATCCGGGAAGCCATCGGCACCGATCCCGGCGATCCGGCCATGCGCTCGCTCATCGCCGAGCACGTGATCGGCAACCTGAGGGCGGCGTTCGCCGGGCCCGCGGCGGCGGCGGCCGGACTCGACACCCCAAGGCAGGACCGCCAGTCATGATCCTTCCCCTGCTGCTGACCGTTCAGCTCGCGGCCCAGGACACGGGCCGGCTGACGCTCGCCGCCGCCGTGCGGCGGGCGCTCGACTCGCATCCCAGCGTCGCCGCCGCGCGCGCCAACCGCGACGCGGCCGTCGCCTCGGTGGGCACCGCGCAGGCGCCGCTGTTTCCGCGCCTCGCGGCTTCGCTCACCACCAGCCAATACAAGATCGGCAACCTGGTCTACCCGCTGTCGGGCATCGATCCGGCGCACCTTCCGCTGTTCAACTCCACGCTGAGCCAGGGCGCGGTGTCCCTCGGCTACACGCTGTTCGACTTCGGGGGCCGCAGCTCGCAGGTGCGCCTGGCGCAGGCGCAGGAGCGCCGGGCGGAGGCCGCGCTCGACGCGACGTCCTCGGCGCTCGTGGCCCGGGTGGCCGGCGCGTACCTCTCGGTGCTCACCACCCGCGACATCCTCCACGCCCAGGAGCAGGAGCTGGCCGCGCTCCAGGCGGAGGCGAGCCGCGTCGGGCAGCTCGAGACCCAGGGGAAGGCGGCGCACGTCGAGGTCCTGCGCCTCGCCGCGCAGGTCTCGCGGGCGCGCGCGGACGAGGTGGGGTCCCGCGCCCAGCTCGACGTCGCGGAGCGCGACCTCGCCCAGCTCGTGGCGTTGCCGGTGGACTCACTGCGCACCCGGCTCGCCGCCGTGCGCCTGGCGGACACCAGCCTCGCCGACCGCGCGAGCCTGGTGGCGCGCGCGGAGGCCGGCAGCCCGGACGTCGCCCAGGCGCGGCGGGCGGCGGAAGCGGCGGCGGCCGGCGTGGGCGCGGCCCGGGCGGCCTACTTCCCCACGCTGCAGCTCAACGCCGCCTACCTCGAGAACGGCCACGTGTTCACGGGTTACCGGCCGTACTGGAGCGCGCAGCTGCAGCTTTCCTACCCGATCTTCACCGGGTTCGCGGGCGTGAACGGCGTTCGCCAGAACGAAGCGGGCGCACGGGCCGCCGCCGCGCAGCTCCGCGTGGCCGAGCAGGCCACCGAGCAGAGCGTGGACGCCGCGCTGGCGGCCGTGACCGCGGCGCGCGCGACGGTCGAGGCGCTGGCGACGGCAGTCGCCCAGTCGGCGGAGGTCGAGCGGATCCGCCTGCTCAGCGTGCAGGTCGGCTCGGGCACCGAGACGGACTACCTCGACGCGGAGGCCGCGCTGCTCTCCAACCGCGCCGGGCTGGTGCAGGCGCGGAACGCGGAGATCGCGGCTCGGGTGGAGCTGGCGCGGGTGACGGGGGAGCTGGGGGTGGAGTGGCTGGCGAGGGCGGTGGGGCAGTAAGGCGGGGGTTGGGGGTTGGGGGTTGGGGAGGGTTCAGGGGTCAGGGACCTGGGGCTAGGGAGAGACAATGAACCGCAAGCGCATTCTGCCGATCGTCGCCGTGGTGGTCGTGGCGGTCGTGCTCTACTTCCTCCTACGCCCGCGTGCCGACGCCGGCGCGCTCGACGCCTCCGGCACCGTCGAGGCGACCGATGCGCAACTCGGCTTCCAGGCCGCCGGGCGCATCGACACGATCCTCGTGGACGAGGGCGACCGGGTGAAGGCGGGCCAGCTGCTGGCGCGCCTCGACCGGACCGAGCTGGACGCGCGGCGGGCCCAGGCCGCGGCGCAGCTGGCGGCCGCGCAGGCGCTGCTCACGGAGCTGCAGCGCGGGTCCCGGACCGAGGAGGTCCAGCAGGGCCGCGACGCACTGGCCTCCGCCGAGCAGAGGCTCGCCGACGCGCAGCGCGACCTCGACCGGACCCGGCGCCTGTTCGACGGCGGCGCGGTGAGCCGCGAGGCGCTCGACAAGGACCAGCTCGCCTTCGATGTCGCCAAGAGCAACCGCGACCAGGCCGCGCAGGCGCTGCAGCTCCTCGAGGTGGGGCCCCGCCCCGAGCGGATCGAGGCCCAGCGCGCGGCGGTGGCCCAGGCCCGCGCCACGGTGGCGCAGATCGACGCGATGCTGGCCAACGCGCTGATCCGCGCCCCGTTCGCGGGCGTGGTGACCGTGAAGGACCGCGAGATCGGGGAGACGGTGTCGGCCGGCGCGCCCGTCCTCACGGTGACGAACCTCGACGACCGGTGGGTGCGCATCTACATCCCCGAGACCCGCGTGGGCGCGGTGCACCTCGGCGAGGGCGCCACGATTACCGCCGACACCTACAAGGGCAAGGTCTACCGCGGCGCCGTGAGCTTCATCGCCAGCGAGGCGGAGTTCACGCCCAAGAACGTGCAGACCACCGACGAGCGGGTGAAGCTGGTGTACGCCGTCAAGGTGCGCGTCACGTCCGATTCGAGCTACGACCTGAAGCCCGGCATTCCGGCGGATGTGCAGTTGGGAGTGGGGAGAGGGCGGTGAAGCTGCCAGACGGCAAGTTGACAGTGGTTACCAGAGGCGAGTGACCGGAATGCAGACCAGCCCCTCAGCCCCTCTCCCCACTGCCCTGCCCTCCGGCTCCGCGCCGTCCGCGATATCGGTCCGCGGACTCACGCGGAGGTTCCGGGACCTCGTGGCCGTGGACGGGCTCACGCTCGAGGTGCCGCGCGGCGCGCTGTTCGGCCTGGTGGGGCCGGACGGTGCCGGGAAGACGACCACGCTCCGGATGCTGGCCGGCGTGCTGCCGCCGACCTCGGGCGACGCGCTGGTGGGCGGGGTCAGCGTGGCCAGGGACCCCGAGGGCGTGAAGGAGCACATCGCCTACATGGCGCAGCGCTTCGGCCTCTACCACGACCTCACGGTGCGCGAGAACATCGAGTTCTACGCCGACCTCTACCAGGTGCCGGCGGCCGACCGGCCGCCGCGGCTCGAGCGGCTGTACCGCTTCTCGAGCCTCGGCCCCTTCGAGCACCGGCTCGCGGGCCAGCTGTCGGGCGGGATGAAGCAGAAGCTGTCGCTGTGCTGCGCGCTGGTGCACCACCCGGAGATCCTGCTGCTCGACGAGCCGACCTTCGGGGTGGACCCGATCAGCCGGCGCGACCTGTGGCTCATCCTGCACGAGATGGTGGCCGAGGGCGTGACGGTGTTCGTCACCACGGCCTACATGGACGAGGCGGAGCGGTGCGACCAGGTCGCGCTGCTCCACCGCGGGCGCGTGGTGGCGCTGGACACGCCGCAGGCGCTGCAGCGGAGCTACGCGGGCGAGATGCTGAGCGTCCACGTCACCGACCGCCGCGCGGCGGCGCACGTGCTGTCCGGCGTGGCGGCGGTCCGCCGGGCCGCGGTCTTCGGGGACGCGATTCACGTGACGCTGGGGTCGAGGTCCGCGGACTGGCCCGCAGCCGTGCGGGCGCTGCAGGCGGCGGGCATCGGGGTGCTCGGCACGTCCGAGGCCGAGCCGAGCCTGGAAGATGTCTTCATCGATCGGGTGGGCGAGCGGGCAGGTGGTGGGTCGTAGGCGGTGGGTGCCGGTGGAGTGGGACCCACGACCGACGACCCCCAACCCACCAACGGCAGCAACGCGAGCGGGGACCAGCTGACTTGACGACTCCATGCGCCGTCGAAGTTCACGAGCTCACGAAGAGATTCGGCGACTTCACCGCCGTGGACCGGGTCAGCTTCACGGTCGAGCCCGGGGAGATCTTCGGCTTCCTCGGCCCGAACGGCGCCGGGAAGACGACCACGCTCCGGATTCTGACCACGCTGCTGCCCGCCGACGGCGGCGAGGCGTTCGTGGCAGGAGCGAGCGTCCGCAATCGGCCCGCCGAGGTGCGCCGGCGGATCGGCTATGTCGGCCAGCTCGGCGGTGCCGACACCTCGGCCACCGGTACGGAGAACCTGCTGCTGCAAGGCCGCTTGTACGGGATGAGCGCCGAGGCGGCGCGGCGCCGGGCGGACGAACTGATCGAGATCCTGGACCTGG
>DATJUT010000065.1 GCA_035502185.1 Gemmatimonadales bacterium | reverse complement strand
ACCCACGCCGAGCCGCTCTCCTGCTGCCCGCCGTAGACGCGGTAGGGGAACTGGTCGTCGGTGATGACGTGGTAGAACTGCGCCGTGGGCTGGTTGTACCAGCTGCTCCACGTGTCGCCGCCGTTGACGCTGACGCACGCGCCCTGGTCGCCGGCGAGGATCATCGTCCGCGGATCGTTCGGGTTGATCCACAGCCGGTGCGGGTCGTCGCCGCCCGGCGCTCCCTTGAAGCCGACGAAGTGCGCGCCGCCGTCCGTGCTCTTCCACGACGAGACGTCTATGACGTATACGACATCGGCGTTCTTGGTATCCACCTTCACTTCGCTGAAGTCGCCGTCGCGGTCCCACAGCCGCTCGTCGGTGTTGACGAGCCGCCAGTTGGCGCCGCCGTCGTCGCTGCGGTAGAGCCCCGCCTTCTTGCCGTCGGGCGCGATGGCGTACATCCGCCGCGGCTCGCTCTCCGACGTGCCGAGGCCGATCCGGCCCACGCCGTCGGCCGAGTCGGGCAGGCCGGCGCCGAAGCGCGCCCACGTGACGCCGTTGTCGGTCGAGCGGTAGAGGCCGTTGTGCGACGGCATCTGCCAGCTGTTGGCGTCGGGCGTCTCCCACGGCGGCTGCCGCGCCGCCCACATCACCGCGAACACGGTGTCGGCGCTCGCCGGATCGAACACGAGGTCCATCGCGCCCGTGTTCTCGTCCTGGTAGAGCACCTTGGTCCAGGTCGCGCCGCCGTCGGTCGAGCGGAACACGCCGCGCGTCTCGTTCGGGCCGTACGGGTGCCCCATCACCGCCACGAGCACGCGGTTCGCGTCGCGCGGGTCCACCACGATCTGGGCGATCTGCTGCGCGTCGTCCAAGCCGAGATGCGTCCAGGTGCGGCCGGCATCGGCGGACTTGTACATGCCGTTGCCGACGGAGAGGTCGGGCCGCTGCAGGCCCTCGCCGCTGCCGACGTAGACCACGTTGGGATCGCTCGGCGCGACGGCGATGGCGCCGATCGAGCCGGTGCTCTGAGCGTCGAAGATGGGGTTCCAGGTGCGCCCGTAGTCGTCGGTCTTCCAGACACCGCCGTTGTTGACGCCGATGTAGAAGACTGATGGCTGGCTTGGGACTCCGACTGCAGCAACCGTGCGGCCGCCTCTAAACGGGCCGATGTTCCGCCACCTGAGGGCGGCGGACCAGAGGCTCGGGTCCTGGGCGCGGAGAGGGGCGGCGGCCGCGCAAAGAAGCATCGCGGCGCCAAGGAGGGCCGTTAGCAGGTTGTGGGTTGTGGGTTGTGGGAAGGACACGCGCACGGCAGGCTCCGGGATGGCGAACGGGAAGGCGCAAGTTGCACTCGCCGCGCCTCCGTCCGCAACCGAACGATGATGAGCCACCGTCGCCGCCGCTTATCGTGGCCCCGCGGTCGGCGGCACCTGTGGGGTCACGCGTACCGCCCTTCGGGGATACCAGGGTCTGCAGCCGGTTGGGGTGCGGGTGTGGCGGAACTGGTAGACGCGGAGATCTCGCAAGTCTCTGGGCGAAAGCCCTTGTGGGTTCGAGTCCCACCACCTGCACCGCCGCGCACTTTGGATCTTGCGGTTCACGCGCAGCCGAGCTTATACTCGGCTCACTTGCGAGGTCTCCGCGGCAGCCAGTGCGCTGCGTAAACGAAAGGGCCGGGGCGTGTGCCTCGGCCTTTTCGCGTTCCGTGCGCCGCTACCGCCCCGATAGCCGAGCCGCTGAGCCAATTGTTGCGGTGCGGAGCTATCTCCCCCGCGCCCTCGAGCGGCGGTTGAGCGAGTCGAGCGACTGCTTCGCCTCGAAGAGCTGCGGGTTGAGGCTCAGCGCCCCTTCGAAGCACCAGCGCGCGCTGTCCGGCATGCCCAGCTGCTCGTACGTCTGACCCAGCCGCCACCACGGCGCACCCACCGCGAAGGTGGGGATGGCGCCCGCCGCCGGCGGCGGCTGCAGCACCCCCATCACGCGCACCAGGTGATCCTGCGCCTCGCGCGGGCTCAGCTTCATCTCCACCATCTGCCGCCCCAGGAAGTACTGGCCCAGGACGTCGTCGGGATCGGCGTCCACCAGCCGACGATACGCGGCCAGCGCCCGCTCGGGCCGGTGTCTCACGGTCCAATACTGCGCGACGCGGAAGGCGACCCCGAAGTCCGCCGGATGGGCCAGGCCGACGGCCTCCATCAGCGAGTCCGCCCTGAGCTTCGACACCGCGCTCCCGCGCGAGAGCATCCCCGCCATCAGGAAGGCGCCGCGCCCGTCGTCGCGCTTCCGCAGACCCTCCGCGACCCTGAACGCCGAGTCCCGGTCGCCACCCGCGGCGCGGGGCGCGTGCTCCAGGAAGCCGGCGAGCGACTCCAGGTACGACAGGCTGTCGGGCGCCAGCTCGACCCCGCGCCGGTAGGCCGCCCCGCACTTCCGCCAGGCCGCGAGCGCGCCCGGCCCCCCGCCGGTCGCGACCGCGCACGCGACGTCGCCCACCAGCATCTGCACCTCCGCCCGTTCCGGCTCGGCCTGGGCCGCGCGCTGCGCCAGCCGGCTCGCGCGGTCGTAGTCGTTCGCCGCGAACGCCGCGAGGGCGTCCTGGTACGCCGTCTGGGCCGCGAGCCGGCCGCCGGGAACGGCCAGCGCCGCGAGGAGGAGCGGGATGCCGAAACGGCGTCGTGTCGCCACTCTGGTGCCTCCGTCGGGGGTCGCCTGCGATGCGCCGATGCAGCTTACCGACCCGGCGTCAGCCGGGCGTCAGCGCGCCCGCGGAACCTGGCACGACCACGCTCCGCCGATAATTGGTCCCCGGTCCATTCACCGCCCTCCAGCCCGTTTGACCCCTAGCCCCCGTGTAGATACAATTTCCGACTTCATCCATCAGCATTCTGGACCCCAGCATCCCCCCTGCGGAGGGCCAATGCGTGCCTTGCTCGTGAGCCTGGCGGCGTGTGCCGTGCTGTCCACGCCGCTCACAGCCCAAGGTCTGCGCGACGACATCAACCAGCTGTTCATCTTCGGCCCGGGCGAGGACCCGCTGTTCCTGGCGGGCACCGCCGGCAACGCCTCCGCCACGGTGGCGCTGCACGGCACCCACTTCGAGCCGTCGGCCGCGTCCCAGAACGGGACCATCATCTCGTTCATCACCAACGCGGTGGGCGGCAACGTGGCCGACTTCCCGTTCAGCTCGGCGAGCGGCGGCACCACGTTCAAGTTCGAGAACGGCACGCCGGTGCCGACGTCGGTCTCGACCGGCCCGGTGTTCGCCGAGCGCGGGCAGACGCTGGGGAGCGGCCGGGTGCTGGTGGGCTTCAGCTACAACACCTTCCGCTACGCGTCCATCCGGGGCGTGGACCTCCACAACGTGAACCTGGTGTTCACCCACGTGAACGTGACGGGCCCGACCTGCGACAGCATCGTCGGCAAGTCCTGCACTCCGTACGGCGTGCCGACACTCGAGAACGACATCATGCCGTTCAACCTGTCGCTGGACATCACCGTCCAGCTGGCCTCGTTCGTGTTCACGTACGGCATCAGCGACCACATCGACTTCGGCGTGGCGCTGCCCATCGTCTCGACGTCGCTGGTGGGCCAGAGCCAGGCCAACATCATCCCGTTCGGCGGCGACAGCGCGTTCCACTACTTCGCCGGCACCGCCACCAACCCGGTCCTGAGTGCGTCCCGCTTCGTGCAGGGCTCGGCGACCGGCATCGGCGACGTGGCCGTCCGGATGAAGATCAACCTGCACAACTCCGACCAGAGCAGCCTGGCGCTGCTCGCCGACGGCCGCTTCCCGACCGGCAGCGAGCAGGACCTGCTGGGGGCCGGCCAGTTCTCGGGCCGCCTGGTGGCGGTGGTGTCGGCGCGGTTCGGCGCCTTCTCGCCCCACGCCAACGTCGGCTACCTGCGCCGCGTCGGCGAATTCCGCAACGACGCCGTGCTCGGAACCGTGGGGTTCGACCACCTGATGGCGCCGAGCGTGACGCTGGCGGCGGACCTGATCTCGGAGCTGCAGGTGGGCAACGACAAGCTGACCGTGCCGCAGTCGGTCACCTACACCGAGCCGTTCACGCGCACGGTGCGCACCAGCGAGATCCCCAACATCCGCGACGACCTGATCAACGGGTCGCTCGGCATGAAGTTCACGCTGGCCGGCGGCCCGACCCTGATCGCCAACGCGCTGGTGCCGCTGAACCGGGGGGGATTGAGGCCGAACTCGCTGTTTACGCTGGGGATCGAGTACGGGTTCTGAAAGACAGGGGGTTGGGGATTGGGGGTTAGGGGTTGGTCAGTAGGCGGCTCCGAAACCCCAACCCCCCAACCCCAAACCCGGGCCGGTGAGGGGGTGTGGGGCCGCCGCCTACGGAATCACCTTGAACCGCCAGGCGCCGCCCTCCAGGGCGGCGGTGGCGTGGAAGCTGTATGACGGCCGCTGCGTGCCGCCTCCCACGTCGTACTGCAGGTGCCCGGTCACGTCCACCGTAGCCGTCGTGCCGGTGACGTCCACCGCGGCGAGCGCCAGCTCGGCCCTGACGGCACCCTTCGCGTGCGAGAACAGCGTGCTCCAGCCTTCCTGCTGATCGCCGCGCAGGCCGGGGTACACCCGGCGCATCTCGGCGGTGCTCTTACTCTCGATGGCGCGCGCGTAGGCCGCGACCAGCTCCTCGATCTGGGGCCGCGGATCGGCCGGTGCCTCGGCCGCCGGCGACTCCGCGGGCGCGCTCGGCGGAGCGGCCGGCACCTGCGCCGGCACCGCGGCGCTGGGAGTGGGCCGCGACGCGGGCTCGACCGCGGGCGCCGCCGGGGCCCCACCCGGCGCGGCCTGCTGGGGCGCCGCGGCCTGGCCCTGCGCCGCCGCACCCGACGGCGCCGGTGGCTGGGCGCTGGTCGAGCCGGCGGGCGCGGCTGCCGGCCGCGGATGCCTCACGTTCTCGAGCGCCGTGCGCGCGCCGCCCAGGCGCGGCGCCCGCGGCGCGTCCTGCTGCCGCGCCGGCGACTCGTGCGGCGCGGGCTGGGCCGCCGGCGGCGTGCCCGGAGCCGTCATCGCCTCCGCCGCCATCGAGTCCGGCCTGCCCTTCGCCGGCGCCGTCACGGACTCCGGAGCGGTCCGCACCGGGGCCTGCTGGCTCGATGCGGCACCCGCGACGGGCGACGCCGGCGGCTTGGCCGCCGGCTTGAGGAAGCCTCCGAACCAGAGCACCCCCGCCGCAGCCGCCACCACCACTCCCGCGGCCACGCCGAGCCGGGCGAACCGCCGCCGCTTCCGCATCCCCAGCACGTCCGCCCGGATCGTGGTCCGCAGCGGCGTGGACCGCGCCGCCACCCGTACGGTGGCGCCGCCGCTCAGGGCCGCCCGCACCGCCTCGAGGTCCTGCGCCATCGCGCCCGCCGTGGCGTAGCGATGCCGGGGATCCTTCGCCAGCGCCTTGTCCACGATGGGCTGGAGCGAGATCGGCAGCGACGCCGCCACCTCCCTGAGCGGCGGCGGCTGCTCGCTCACCACCCGGTACAGCACCGCGTGCAGCGTGTCGCCCTGGAAGGTGGCCCGGTTCGACAGGAACTCGTACAGCACCGCGCCGATCGCGAACACGTCGGTCGCCGGGGTGATGTTCCCGCCCGTGATCTGCTCCGGCGCCATGTAGCTCGGCGTGCCCATCATCATGCCGGACTTGGTGAGGTTCGACTTCTCGAGCCTCGCGATCCCGAAGTCCATCAGCTTGGCGTGCCCGTCGGTGGACACGCGGATGTTCGCCGGCTTCACGTCGCGGTGCACCACGCCCCGGCTGTGCGCGTAGTCGAGCGCGTGCAGGGCGTCCACGATGATGTCGATCTTGCCGGTGAGGGGCAGCGGGTCCTGCCGCTCCATGATCTGCGAGAGGTCGGACCCCTCGATGTACTCCATCGCGATGTAGAGCGACCCGCCGGTCTCGCCGAAGTCGAAGATGGTGATGATGTTGGGGTGCTGCAGGCTGCCGGCGGCGCGCGCCTCCCTCAGGAACCGGTCCCGCAGCTCCGGGTCGGTGGCGATCCCCTGGCTCATCACCTTGACCGCGACGTACCGGTTGAGCAGCGGATCCAGCGCACGGTAAACCACCCCCATGGCGCCCTGGCCAAGGAGGTCCGTGATCTGGTACTTGCCGATGCTCTGGGGGCTCGTTTCCGGCACTTGGTGAATCTGCGAACGAGCAATGCCGATAGCAACACCCGCCGATGCGGCCGCGCGGCGCCGCGCCCGGGCCGGTCGGCCCCGGAACCTAAGCCGTGGAGCGGCCTTTCGCGGGGCGGAGCACGGTGATCACCCAGGGCGGAATGGTGATCTCGCTCACCCATTCCCCCGGATCGGCGGGGGTCGCCAGCGGCCGCAGGGTCTCCGCCGGCTCGAGGCCGGCCGCCGCGTACACCTCGCCCCACGCGTCGTCGGTCCACAGCACGTCCTCGACCGGCGTGCGGTCGGCGATGGCCAGGTTGACGATGCGCACCACGTCTCCCGATCGCGCGCGACGGTTCTCGGGGAACGCGCGGGTCGAGAACGACGCCCACTCGTTGACGTAGATCTCGGGCGAGGACACGAGGTTCACCAGGCAGCCGCCCGGAACGAGGAGCGCGCGCAGGCCGGACAGGATGCGGACCTTCCGCGCGGCCGTGGGCACGTTGTCGAAGGTGAAGGCGCTCAGCGCCAGGTCGAAGGAGCCCGGAGCCAGCCGGCCGAAGTCGCCGTCCGCGATGACGCGGTAGTCGCCGGCGGGATCGGCCTCGCGCGCCTTGGCCACCATGTCGCGGGAGATGTCCACGCCCACCGCCTCGAAACCGCACCGCTCGAGGAACCGGGTCGAGCGGCCCGCGCCGCAGCCGAAGTCCAGCGCGCGGCGGCCCGGCGCGTGGCGCGCGAAGACGCCCGGCAGGTCCCGGAAGGCGAGATGGTAGGTGCCGGGGAACGCGAGGTCCGCGTAGGCGTCCGCGTAGCGGACGTCCTCGTAGACGTTGCGGAAACCGTCGGAACCGCGGCCGGGGGGCGGCACGGCGGGCGGGGCCGGGGGCCGCCCGCGACGGCCGGAGGCGCTAGGCGCGGGCCCGCGCCGCCGCGTCGGCGAAGCGGGTCTCGATCAGGCCGAGACAGATGCCGGCCAGCTCGAGCGTCATCCGCTCCTTGCGCCGGCGCTCGACGCCTCCGGGCGGCGGCTCCGGCAGGTCGGCGCGCACCGGGGCGATGCACCAGCGGCCCATGTCGAGCCGCGCGGCCAGCCACCGGCTGCCGACCTGCGCCGGCACGCTCCAGCTGCGGACCGCGCTGTTGATCTCGGCCGACGCCGTGGGCGGCAGCTTGCGGTTGGAGCCGATGGCCACCGGCACCACGGAGTCCTTGGTGGCCTCGAACAGAGCGACGAGACGGCCCTGCAACCCCTGCTCGGCGCGCCGCAGGACCTCTTCCCGCCAGAACTCGATGCGTTCGCGACTCTCAGCCACTCGGACGATCTCCTTGCGGCAGCCGCCCGCGCGGGCGGTGCCTTCGGTTCCGGGGGGACCACTAACATATGCAAACCGTGCCATTTCGTCGCGGGCCCAGATCACGCGGAAGCCCGTAGGTCCATAGGGGAGTTGACCTTGCGCCTTTCTGTCGTCGCCGCCGCGATCTCCGCGCGGCGCCCGCGTGACGCCCGCGTGACGCCCCGGCCCTAGGATGTCTCGCGACGGCTGCCGCGGCGCATCGGCGCGCGCCGCGCAGCCCGGGGAGGCGCGAGGGCGCTCATGGCCATCGACCGCAGCAGGATGTACCAGCTTCCCTGGACGCCGACCGACAACCCCGGCGGTTGGGTCCAGGTCACCGACGCCGGCGACTTCACCGGCCCCGGCGCCTCCCGCGAGAAGGCCAACGGCCACGCGCCGCTGGCGCAGGTCGAGGCCGACGTCCTGGCCGTGCGGCGGCTCACCAACTGCGACCGCATCGCCATCGCCGGCGGCGAGCCCCTGCTCCACCCGCGCATCCTCGAGGTGGTGGAGTTCATCGCCCGCCAGGGCCTGAAGCCGCTGCTGCTGACGGACGGCGAGCGCCTCACGCCCGACCTGGCGCGCGACTTCCGCACGGCCGGCCTGGCGCGGTTCCAGTTCCACGTGGACAGCGCGATGGAGCGCCCGGGCTGGGGCGGGAAGAACGAGGCGGAGATGAACGAGCTGCGCCAGCACTTCGCCGACCTGGTGTGGGAGGCCGGCGGGATGCAGTGCGGCTTCACGATCACGGTGTACCGCTCCACCCTGCCCTACCTGCCGCACGTGCTCGAGTGGTGCCGCGCGAACCTCCACAAGGTCCAGCACGTCGCGCTGGTGGCCTTCCGCGCGATTCCCCTGAGCGACGACTGGGAGTACCAGGTGGACGGCCGCACGGTGGACGCGAGCGCGCTCGCGCGCGGCACGGCCGAGCCGGACCGGCTCGCCGTCACCACGGAGCAGATGTACGAGGAGCTGCGCGACCACGACCGCGGCTTCCGGGCCTCGGCCTACCTGCCCGGCACGGCCGCGCCCCAGACGACGAAGTTCCTCGTGGCCCACCACGTCGGCTCTCCCACCAGGGCGTACGGCTACCTGGGGCCGCGGGCGGTCGAGGCGCTCCAGGTCGCCCACCACTTCTGGGCCGGCCGCTGGGTGGACTTCCCCCGGCGCGCGAGGGTCGGCCGGAAGGTGTTCCTGCTGGCGGCCGTGGACCCGGTGGTGCGCCGGGCCCTGAAGCGGTTCGCGCGCGCGGTGCTCAAGAACCCGCGGCGCGCGCTGCAGGGCATCTGGATCCAGTCCATCTCGCTGCAGCAGCCCTACGAGATGCTGGACGGCAAGGCCAACCTGTGCGGCGGCTGCCCCGACATGATGGCCTGGCAGGGCGGGCTGATCCCGTCCTGCCGGCTGGACGAGCACCGCCGGTTCGGCGGCCCGCTGGTGCCGGTGCCCCGCCGGGCGGCGGCGAGGACGGAGCTGGGGTAGAAAGACGGGGGTTGGGTATTGGGGGTTGGGGTTTGGGGCCCCCCAACCCCCAATCCCCGCGGGTTCGCTCTTCCTTGTCTCGTTTCCGACATTAAGTTAGCGCATGCCTGCGGTTTCCTCCGCGATGCACGAACAGGTGAAGGATGCGCTGATCCGGGAGACCCGGGAGCGCATCATTCGCGAAGGGGCCACCGCCGAGATCTCCCACCTGGTCCTGATGGGCGTGGTGCTGGCCCTGTGCTACAGCACCGTCCCCACCATCCCGCTGGTCGCATGGGGCGCGGTCGTCGCCGTGCTGTGCGTGGTCCGGCTCGTGCTGCGCCACCGGCTGATCACGCGCGAGTACACGCGGCGGGAGCGCCGCCGCACCGTGGCGGTGATGACGTCGCTCGGGGCCGCGTGGGGCGTGGGCGCGGGCCTGTTCGCGCGGTGGCTGCCGTTCGGCGACCTGGCCCTGGTGATGATGATCCTCACCGGCCTGGTGGCCGGGTCCACCACCACGCTCGCCGCCGACCGGCGCGCGTTCCGCTACTTCCTCGCCGCGGTCGTGCTGCCGCTCGGCGTCGGCCTGCTGCTCGCCGGGGCCGGGACCGAGCGGCACCTCGTGGCCCTGCTGCTGATCGCGGTGTTCAGCCTGGTGATGTCCATCATCCAGCAGCGCGGCTACACGGGGCTGGTGCAGCAGGCCCTGACCAACGCCGAGCTGGCGGCCAGCGAGGAGCGCGCGGCGCGGGAGCGCGCCCGGCTCGACGCGCTGTTCGCCAGCGCGCCGGTCGCGACGGTGGTGGTGGACGTGGAGGGAAGGGTCCGCGACGCGAACCCGCGGTTCCAGAGGCTGTTCGGCTTCGGGCTCGGCGAGATCCGCGGCCAGCCGCTGAACGACCTGATCGTCCCGGCGGCGGAGCTGAACCACGCCCGCGAGCTGGACGAGACGGTACGCGGCGGCGAGACGGTGGTGATCGAGGTCCAGCGCCGTCGCAAGGACGGCGCGCTGGTGCCGGTGCGCGCCTCCGCCGCCCGGGTCGAGGGCGTCGGGGAGTCCGGGCTGTTCGTGCTGTACGAGGACATCTCCGACGAGGTCGAGGCGCGCCGGGCGCTCCAGGAGGCCAAGGAGGCGGCGGAGAAGGTGGCGCAGATGCGGAGCGCCTTCCTCGCCAACATGAGCCACGAGATCCGCACCCCGATGAACGCGGTGATGGGCCTCGCGGAGCTGCTGCTCGACACCGAGCTGACGCCCGACCAGCGGCGCTCGCTCACCCTGATCCAGTCCTCGGGCGAGACGCTGCTGACGCTGATCAACGACATCCTCGACCTCTCCAAGATCGAGGCCGAGAGCCTGCAGCTCGAGCAGGTCCCGTTCGACCTGCCGCGCCTGGTGGACTCGACCGTGAGCCTGCTGGGGGTGCGCGCCCGCGAGCGCTCCATCGAGCTGCTGGCCGACATCCCCGCCTCGGTGCCGGAGCAGGTGCGCGGCGACCCGACGCGCCTGCGGCAGGTGCTCACCAACCTGATCGGCAACGCGGTCAAGTTCACCGAGCAGGGCGAGGTGGTGGTGTCGCTGCGCCGGGTGGCGGAGCGGGACGGCAAGGCCGTGGTGCGCTTCGCGGTGCGGGACACCGGCATCGGGATCCCCGAGCGGCAGCGCCAGAGCATCTTCCAGCCGTTCAACCAGGGCGACCTGTCCATGACGCGGCGGTACGGCGGCACGGGCCTGGGCCTGACGATCGCGCAGCGGCTGGTGGCGATGATGGGCGGCGAGCTGGAGGTGCGGAGCGAGGTGGGGCGCGGCAGCGAGTTCTCCTTCCAGGTCGCGCTGGCGGTGGACGCCGCGCTGCCCGCGCCGATGCCCGCCGCGGGCGCGGTGCCGCTGTCGGGCCTGCGGATGCTGGTGGTGGACGACAACCAGTCCAACCGGCGGGTGGTGCGCGGGCTGCTGTTCGCCGCCGGGGTGACGGTGGACGAGGCCGGCAGCGCCGAGGAGGGGCTGGAGGCGATGCGCCGCGCGGTCGAGAACGGGGAGCCCTACTCGCTCGCCATCCTCGACGCGCAGATGCCGGGCCGCGACGGCTTCCAGATGGCGCAGAGCATCGCCGCGGAGCCCGCGATGCTCGGGACGCGGCTGCTGATGCTGACCTCGGCGGGCCAGCGCGGCGACGCGCAGCGCTGCCGCGAGCTGGGCATCCACGGCTACCTCACCAAGCCCGTCTCGCGGGCCGACCTGCTGGACATGGTGGCCGGCATCCTGGGCGGGGCCGCGGCCGGCCCGGGCGGCCACGAGGTGGTGACGCGGCACCGGATCGCGGAGTCGCGGCGGCACCTCGCCATCCTGCTGGCCGAGGACAACCAGGTGAACCAGGAGGTGGCCGCGACCATGCTCCGCAAGCGCGGCCACCAGGTGGACGTGGTGGGCACGGGCACGGCGGCGGTGGCCGCCGCCAGCCGCCAGCACTACGACGTGGTGCTGATGGACATCCAGATGCCGGAGATGGACGGCCTCGACGCGACGCGCGCGATCCGCGCGATGCCCTCCTGCGCCGACCTGCCCATCGTCGCCCTCACCGCCCACGCGCTCTCGGAGGAGCGGCAGAACTGCCTGGCGGTGGGGATGAACGCCTACGTCACCAAGCCGTTCAAGGCCTTCGAGCTGTTCGCCGCCGCCGAGGGGTGGGGTGCCCGCACCTCGCCGCCGCCGGTGGACCTGGCCGGGTTCCGGCGCGACATGGCCGAGGCGGGCGCGGCCGAGGCGGTGAACGGCATCATCACGAGCTTCCTCGACGGCTCGGCCGTGCGCACCGAGGCGATGGCCCGTGCGGTGGAAGCCCGGCAGACCGACGAGGTCGCGCGGCTCGCCCACTCGTTCAAGTCGTCGGCGGCGCAGCTGGGCGCCCACCGTCTGGCCGAGCGGCTCAAGGAGATGGAGACGGCGGCGAAGGCGGGAGACGCGGACAAGGTGCGGGCGGTGTTCGGGCAGTTCATCGCCGAGGCCGGCGAGGTGGTGACGTATCTCAGAAAAGAAGGGGGATGACACACCCTCACGCCCTGCACCCTGTCTTTCACAGCCCCATCTTCTTCACCAGCGCCTTGAATCGCTTCTCCTCCCGCAGCGAGTCGAACAGCGGATTCACGTTCGCGTACACCGTCCAGCCGCGCCGCTCGGCCGCGGCGCGCTCCGCGTAGTCCAGGGCGCGCTCCCGGTCGCCGAGCCCGATCAGCAGCGTGCCGAACGCGACCGGCGTGACGTACTCGCGCGCGGCGAGCGCCTCCAGCTCCCCGAGCAGCGCCTCCGCCTCCGCCCGCTGGCCCACGCGCGCCAGCACCCAGCCCAGCGCGCCGATCGCGTAGGCGCCGGCGCCGGGCAGCGTCCGCGCCTCGCGCAGCGTCCGCTCCGCCTCGGCGAGCCGGCCGCCGAAGGCCAGCGCCATCCCCAGGATGCGGTGGCTCTCCTCCTGGGTCGGGTTCATGGCGATGGCCCGCGTCGCGTGGTAGGCGGACTGGTCGTAGCGGCGCGCATAGTAGTAGTCCCAGGCGACGGTGCGCCGGATCGAGACCGACGCCGGATCCAGCTCGAGCGCCGTGAGGCCCTCGACCAGCGCCTCCTGGGTCTTGCCCTGCGACGAGAGCAGGAAGGCGTACCAGTTGTGCGCACTGGCGTAGCGCGGGTCCAGCTCCAGCGCGCGGCGGAACTCGGCCTCCGCCCCCGCCCAGTCCCAGTCGTAGATGAACCGGCACCACGCCAGCGAGGCGTGCGCCTCGGCCAGCGAGTCGTCCAGCGCCAGCGCCTGGCGCGCGTACGCCTCCGCCTTCTCGAACCCCTCCTTCACCGGCATGCTGCGGTAGTCCACCTGCAGCGCGTAGGAATCGGCGAGTCCGGTGTAGGCGAGCGCGTAGCCGGGGTCCGCGGCGATGGCCTGCTCGAAGTAGCGGATCCCCTGGGCCACGCCCTTCTGAGTGCGCTTGTTCCACTGGTAGCGGCCGCGCAGGTAGAGGCCGTAGGCCGCGACGTTCTCGGTGTAGCGCCGCGCGGCCGGCTCGGCGAGGTCGGCGAACGAGGTGGCCCGGAGCGTGGTGACGATGGTCCGCGCGATCTCGTCCTGGATCGCGAACACGTCGTCGAGGTTGCGGTCGTAGCGCTGCGACCACAGCAGCCGGCCGTCGTCGGTCGAGGAGAGCTGCGCCGTGATCCGCAGCCGGTCGCCGGCCTTGCGCACCGTGCCCTCGAGGATCTCGGAGGCGCCGAGCAGGGCGCCGATGGCGCGCACGTCCTGCGGCTTGCCCTTGAGCGCGAACACCGAGGTGCGGGAGGCCAGGCGCAGTCCCTCGACCTTGGCAAGCGCGTCGATCAGCTCGTCGGTGATGCCGTCGCTCAGGTACTCGTTCTCGGGATCGGGGCTGGCGTTGACGAACGGCAGCACCGCGACGCAGCGGCCCGGCACGAGGCTCCGGGGCGCGGCCTCGGCCGTCTCGGCCGCGAGCGCGGCGAGGAAGTCGGCCACGCTCTGGAAGCGGTCCGCCGGGTTCTTGGCCAGCGCCCGGGCGAGCGCCCGCTCCATCGCGGGCGGCGCGTCGGGCCGCGCGGCGCGCACCGAGCGCGGCACCTCGGCGATCTGCCGGGCCATGGTCGCGCGCGGCCCGTCGCCCTTCAGCGGCGGCTCGCCCGTCAGCATCTCGTACACCACGCACGCCAGGCTGTAGACGTCGGCGGGGCTGTCCACGTCGTCGCCGCTCGCCGCCTCCGGGCTCATGTACTCCGGCGTGCCCACCGCGATGCCGACCTCGGTGACCCCCACCCCCGCGACCGGGCCGCGCTCCGGCCCGCAGCAGGCGCGCGCGATCCCGAAATCGGCGAGCACCGCGTGGCCGTCGGCGAACAGGATGTTCTCGGGCTTGACGTCGCGGTGCACGAAGCCGTTGCGGTGCGCGAAATCGAGGCCCGCGCCGGCCTCCTCGGCGATCCGCAGCACGTCGGCGAGCGGGAGCGGGCCCTCGCGCTCGAGCCGCTCGCGCAGCGAGCCGCCGGTGACGTAGGGCGTCACCAGGTAGAGCCGGCCGCCGGCCTCGCCCGAGTCGATCAGGGGCACGATGTGCGGATGCGACAGCTGCGCGGCGATCCCGATCTCGCGCAGGAAGCGGGCGGCGTCCACCGACCGCACCAGGTCGGGGTGCATCACCTTGATCGCGACCTTGCGGTGGTGCTTGAGGTCCTCGGCGAGGTACACGCTCGCCATGCCCCCGCGACCGAGCTCGCGCTCGACGGCGTAGCGGCCTTGGAGGTCGCGGGCGATGGCCTGCGTGGACCCGGGCATCGAGGGACTAATTAAGTGTCAGTGGGTTGCAGGTGGTAGGTCGTGGGAACCGCCCCGCCGCCACTGCCCTCCCGGAACTCGCAACCACCTTCGACCTGCAGCCCACAACCTATCTCACTCAGGCAACCTGCCCTTCAACGCCGCCTCGGTGAACGGTCCCTTCTCCGCCAGCAACCGCCTCGCCGCATCCACCTGCCCCCACGTGCTCCACAGCAGCACGCCGCGCACGCGGCCGCCGTCCAGGTAGTACACGACGCCTTCGCGGAACGGGGTCTTCCAGTCGCTCGCCGTCTGGAGGCGCGCGTCGAGCGTGCCGACGGCCTCGTAGCCGAGGTCGAACAGGTCGGAGTAGAAGAACGGCAGGTGCGTGTACGGGCCGTCGTCGGCGCCCGCCATCGCGCGGCCGGCGTGGCGGCCCATGGTGAGCGCGGCGTCCTCGTGCTCGACGCGCACCCGCCGGCCGAGCGCGGGGCTGGGGAACGCGGCGACGTCGCCCGCGGCCCAGACGTCCGGGGCCCCGGTCCGCAGCCGCTCGTCCACCACGACGCCGTTGTCGGTGGCGAGGCCGGCGCTCTCGGCGATCTCCACGTTGGGCTCGACGCCGAGGCCCGCCACCACCACGTCGGCCGCGATGTCGGCGCCGGTCAGCGTGCGCACCGCGAACGAGCGGCCGCGCTTGACCAGGCCGATGACCGACTGGCCGTTGGCGACCGTCACGCCCCGCTCGGCGTAGTAGTCGTTGAGGAACCGCGCGAGGTCGAGCGGGAACAGCCGCGCCCCGATGCCGGGGTCGGAGAACAGCATCGTGACCTTGCACCCGGCGCCGGTCAGCGCCGCGGCGATCTCGGCGCCGATGAACCCGCCGCCGATGACGGCGAATCGCCGCTTCCGGTCCGCCGCCTCCCGCACCAGGCGATAGTCGGCGAGGGTGCGGAAGTAGACGACCTGCTCGCCGCCGGCCACCAGGCGCCGGGGCCGCGCCCCGGTCGCGAGCAGCAGCTTCCGGTACCCGTAGGTCGCCCCGCGGTGGTCGGTGACCTGCCGCGCCGCGGGATCGAGCTTCACCACGCGCTTGCCGAGCTGCAGGGTGACGCCGGCGTCGGCGGTCTTCCGCCACACGCTTTCGAGCGCCTCGCCCTTCCACAGGCCCTTGGTCAGCGGAGGCCGGCCGTACGGGGGGTCGGGCTCCTCGGTCAGCAGGCCGATGTCGCGCTCCGCATCCACCTCGCGGATCCCGCGCGCGGCCGCGTCGGCCGTCATCCCGCCGCCGATGATGAGGTAGTGATAATCCGGCATCGAGCCTCGAGGCAGGGCGTTGGTGGGTGGTAGGTGGTGGGTCGTGGTCACCACCACCTACAACCTACCACCGGCCGCGGCAGTCGTGTTACCTACTGCACGATCACCGTGCCGTGCATCCCCGCGCCGGGCGAGCCGTGGATCGAGCAGTGGTACTGGTAGGTTCCGGCGCTGTCGAACCTCACCGAGAAGCCGGCCCCGGCGCCGATGTTCCCGGAGCTGAACGCGGCCCCCGGCCCCGAGTCCTTGGTGACGGTGTGGGCGAACCCGTCCTGGTTCACCCACTGCACCGTCGTCCCCACGCTCACCGTCCGGGTCGCGGGGACGAAGGCGACGTTCTGCATGAAGACCTGGTCGGCCCCGGGCATGCCGTTGCTGTTGCCGCTGCCGCCGCCGCTTCCGTACCCGGTGCTCGAGCTGCACGCCACCAGCGAGCCCAGCAGGGCGAATCCCAGCAGGAGACTCCGACGCATAGCGCCTCCGTTGTGGTGGTCGGCGGGTAGACCGCCCGCGCGCGAACCGTTGGCTCGGCCCCGCACGTCCCGTCCGGGGACGCCGTCCACCCGCACGGCCGGCGGAGCCACCGGCGAGCGCCGCGCTGGCCGCGGCGACGCCGGGGAATGTATTACTAGTACTCGCTAGTGATAGAGACGTTCCGGCGGTGCGGCGGCGGATTCACGCGCGGCGGCGGCGGTGCGGCGGTGCCCGGCGATGGTGATGGGCGTCACGGGAACGGGAGGCTCACCGCCGACCACTGACGACTGGTGGTACCCCGGGGCGCCTCTCAGGTCACGAGCCGGGGGTTGGGGTTTGGGGATCCGGGACGGGGCGCCCCAACCCCCAAGCCCCAAACCCAACCCCCGGCTTCTACACCCTGTACAAATAGCTCAGCTTGACGAAGAAGCCGTCGCCGACCCGTGCCAGGTTCCGGAACCGGAAGGCGGCGGGGTCGTCGAGGCTGCTGCCGTAGCCCGCGTAGACCACGGTGCCGGGCGTGGGATGGTAGGAGAACAGCCAGTCCACCCGGAAGGCGTTGCCGGCGGAGGGCGCGCTGCGGGTGAAGGTCCCGGTGGCCGGGTCCCGGACCAGGATGGCGCCGCCGGTGCGGGAGTCGTCGCGCAGGGCGTCCACCTGCGTGGCGGTGTACTGGCCCACCAGCCTGAGGAAGATCGGCCGCGACAGCTGGTACTCGAGCTTGAGGCGCGGCACCCGCGTGAGCGCCACGGTGCTGCCGCCGTCGCGCCGGACGATCTGCTGATGATCGTAGATCAGCTCGGTGCGGAGCTGCTCGGTGGGCCGCCACGAGAGGTCGAGGGTGCCGACGATGATCCGCCCCGAGGCCCACTCGTAGAAGTTCTCGTCGTGCCCGAGGAGCAGGTACGCCGAAAGGGAGAAGCTCTGGAACCGCGGCGTCTGCAGGTTCACGCCGTAGTCGAGGTTGCCGATCCGCGCCTGGCCGGTGAACGGCACGGTGTCCACCACCGGCGGCCCGCCGCCGGCCGCGGGCGTCACCCGCTCGACCCAGTAGCTCGCGTACAGCTGGTTCGGGTACCCGAACGACTCGAACAGCACCGACGCCCCCACCTGCCAGCCGCCCTTGAGCGTGAAGCCGGTGTTGACGTGGAACTGGCGGGTGTCGGGCGGGTCGCCCCGCGAGAACAGCCGGTAGTCGTCCCAGGTGCCGGCGGTATAGATGTTCCCCGCGAAGCTCTCGAGCCACGACCCGGGCGCGCCGGCCACGGTGTAGGTGGGGCTGAACGCGACCTGCGCCACGCCGGGACGCGAGATGAACCCGCTCGAGGCGCGGAAGTCGTCGCCGATGCCGGAGGCGGAGAGATTGAAGCTCAGGCGCCGCCCCGAGCGCACCAGCGCGGCGTACCAGATGGGCGCATAGGACGTGGGGCCGCTGTCGCGGGTGGCGCTGCCGCCGCCCTGGAAGGTGAGGGCGTAGGCGTCGCCCAGCACCAGCCGCCCGTCCACGGCCGCCACCCGGTTGAAGGCCGGGCCGTCCACCCGGTCGGTGTAGACGAGCCCGAGGGCGCTCTTCCCGCCCAGGTCCTGCTTCAGGCGCAGGGCGTTCATCACCGGGTGGTCCGTCCCCGTGGCCGAGGCGTCGCTGCCGTCCACGCCCGAGAGGAAGGCCACCGACGTCCCGCCCACTTTCCCGGTGAGCTTCGCGGCGCCGTCCGGATCGACCAGCTGGCGGGTGTAGATGAGCTGGAACGGCGACGCGAACATCTCCAGCCCGTCGAGGAAGAACGGCCGCTTCTCCGGGTAGTAGAGCGACTGGCGCGGGTCGAACTGGATCTGCGGCACGTCGGATTCGACCTGCGAGAAGTCGGGGCGCACCGTGCCGTTGAGCGTGAGGTTGGCCGTGACGCCCCAGCGCGCGGTGGCGCCGACCCGGGGATCGCCGCCGCCGTAGTGCCAGCCGCCCGGCTGCTGGGCGCCGGTCAGGGTGCTGGTGACCTCGGGCGTCACGTCGAGCACGAGGCCGCGCCTCAGGTCGGTGAGCCCGGTCAGCGTCCCGCCCTGCCCGAGGAACGACGCATCGGTCTGCAGCACGCGGGTCCAGGTGTGCTGGTGGCCGGTGGCCTGCACCACGCGGATGATGTTGACGCCCCAGTCCTGCGGCTCGCGCGCCTGGTAGCGCAGCGTCTTGAAGGGGATGCGCAGCTCCACCTCGTAGCCCCACGCCGTCTGCCGGCCCTTGGACTCGAAGACGTAGTCGGGGCTGAGGTCGAGCGTGTAGGCGCCCGTCACGGCCGAGGAGATGAAGTTGATGGTCTGGCGGGCGGCGTCGCGCAGCGTGCCGTCGGCCTGCACGCCCAGGGGGTTCACGCCGAACACCAGCGCCTGGCGCCGGTCGTTGAAGGTGTCGAGCAGGATCTCGACGTAGTCGTCGCCCGTGATCTTGTCGCGGTCGGCCAGGGTCGCCCGCACGCTGGCGGAGTCCTGGTAGGCGCGGATGCCGAAGTAGATCGCCGTCGCCGAGTACCAGACCAGCACCTCGGTCGAGTCGTCCGCCGGCCGGTTGTCGTTGGGCAGGTACTGGGAGAAGTCGCGCAGCACCGCGGCCCGCGCCCACACCGGCTCGTCGAGGCGGCCGTCCACGACGTCCTCGGCGTCGGCGACGCGCGGGATCGAGACCTGGGTCGGCGATGGGGCCGCGGCGGCCGCAGGCGCCGGAGCCGCGACGGCCGGCGACGCCGGGCCCTCCGGAGCCGTCTGTGCCACCAGCAGAGCCACGAGGAGCGGCAGCATGGGTCGTCCGGGTGTCGGGGTGTCTGGGCGCGGACCAACTACCTACGGAGAGGCTCCGGCCGGGTTTCGCGCCGTCCCACGGTCGCCTGCAGGGCGGCGACCCGAAGGACGCGCATGACGCCTCCTCGACCCCTTCGGGCGGGTGCCTGCAGCACTGGCCGTGATGAACTGAGTCGGAAGGGCTGACGACCGGTCTGCGTTCTCGCGTCTGGCGGCTGGCAACCACTCGCAACTTGCCGTCTGGCAACTACCCCGCGCACTCGGGACTCAGCGCTGGGAACTCAGAGAATCAGCCGGTCTCCCACCACGCCACCTCGCCGAGGTGGTGGCAGCGCGTACAGGTCACCATCGGCTGCTGCTCGAAGACCCGCACCCGGTGCGCGCAGGCGGGGCAGACCGCGTAGACCCGCTCGATCTGCGCCCCCCGCTCGTTCAGCACGGTGCTCTGGGTCTGGCGCGAGCGCACCACGACCGTGAAGGCGTCAGGCCGGACGGGCCGGATCTCGAGGTACTTCCGCACGATGGCGACGCGCCGGCCGCGGATCTCGATCACGGCGCGGTCGCCCGACGTCTCGCCCACCACGGGATACCACGCCCCGGCGCGGGGCGATGGCCGCGCGAACGGGCGCGCCGTGGCCCACACGCGGGCCCAGCCCTGGGGCTTGGTGATGCCGGGTCCGGTCACGCAGACATTCTAGCAGTCGAGGTGGGCGGATGCGAGTGGACCGGGCACGCTCACCGCTCGCGGCTCCGCTGTCCTACGGCCCCGGGTCCCGCATGGCCGAAGCCCGTTTCAGGGAGACGATCTCTCCACCGGATACGTCAGCTGGCTCCACTCGGCCATGCTTCCGTCGTACAGCCGGACGTCCGGAAAGCCGAGGTAGCGCGCCACGAAATAGTCGTGACTCGCCTGCATCCCCGTGCGGCAGTACGCGACCACGGTCCGCACGGCCGGGCGGAGCGCGCCGGCCGGTCCCCACTGCTCCGCGACCAGCGTGGCTGCGGGCTTGAGGACCGGGTCGTTCGCGGAAACGAGGGAGTTCATCCAGAACAGGCTCCGCGCGCCCGGCAGGTGGCCGCTGCGCGCGTCGGCCGCGGCGCCCGCGTACTGGTCGGGCGGCCGCGCATCCACCAGCAGGACCGCGGAGTCGCCCAGGTGGGCCCGCACCCACGCCGCGGAGACGACCCCTTCGGTGCGCCACTGCCACTCGAACGGCCGCGCCGGCGGCACGCCGGCCGCCGTCTCCACCGCGCGATGCTCCGCCCTCCACCTGGCGAAGCCCCCGTCCAGGATCGCCGCCCGCGCGCTCTGGCCCAGCAGGTCGAGCGCCACCCAGGTCCGCGCGGCCAGGAGCCCGGGATCGTCGCCGTAGATCACGATGCGCGCCCGGTCGCCGACGCCGAGGTCGCGGAAGGTGGCGGCGAGCTGCTCGGGCGCCGGGAACTCGTTCGGCACGCCCCCCACCGTGGTGGCGACGGCCGACACCGGGAGGAACCGGGCGCCCGGCACGTGGCCGAGGCGGTACAGCGAGTCGGTGTGCCCCACCGCCAGCACCACCACGGCCGGCCCGCCGAGGTGGTCGGCCAGCCAGGTCGTGGACACCAGATACTCGGGATGGGGGCGCCGGCCCGCGGCCCCGCGATCGGGAGCCTGGGCGGCGAGCGGTGGTGCGACGGCGACTGTGGCGAGGAGAGCGGCGGCGAGTGTGCGCATGGCGACAGCCGGGTTGCAGGTTGTGGGCAGGAGGCTGGGGGGTCCCGTCCACAACCTACCACCGACAACCTGCAACCCACTACTCAGTCGCCGTACCGGTCGTACACCCGCTGGAAGTCCGGCATCGTCGGCTCGTTCTCGCCGCGGCTCACGCGGATGTGGATCACCAGGCGCTCGCCGTGCTTCTTCACCTCGTAGCCCTCGGTCAGCATGGCGCCGCTCTCGAGCTCGCGACTCACCTCGAAGCGGTTCTTGTGCCAGCGGCCGCTGATCCGGACCCGCGTGCCGCCGAGCGCGTCCGGCGCCGGGACGTCGCGCCCGTCGAAGTACAGCGTGTACGACACGCTGTCCCGCGGGCTGATGGTGAGGGTGCTGTCGGTCTGGGTGATCACCAGCCGCCGGGCCGGCCGGCGGAAGGTGCTGTCGGTCTCCTCGCCGCCGTTCCCCTGCCCTCGCGCCGAGCCGCCACCGCCTCCGCCACCTCCGCCGCCTCCGCCGCCCCCGCGGCCGCGGCCGCCGCCGAACCCTCCCCGCCCTCCGAAGCCGCCGCCGAAGCCCCCGCCTCTTCCCCGGCCGCCGCTGTAGCCGCCCCCGCCACCCATGCGGCCCGGCTGGTCGCTGTCCTCGGGGTTGTAGGTCCAGGTGCCCTGGAGGCTGACGCCCTGCGGCGCCGGCTCGACGGTCTGGGGCGTGAGATCGTATTCCTTCGGCTGGTGCGCGCAGGCGGCGAGCACGAACGGGATGGCGAGGCCGAGGGAGGTCAGCTTGGGCATCGAGAACCAGGGGTTAGGGTGTAGGCTGTGACGCGACCTATTAGACCCTCCCTTGCCCAGGATGTTTCGTCCCCACCTTCTGGTCGCAGGCCGGCAAGCGACGAGCCCCGCGAGTGGCTTCGCGGGGCTCGCCACGGCGGCATCGCCGGGCCCGGCCGCCTTCGGGCCGGCCGTTCGCCGGCTACGACGCCAGCGCCCTCGCCGGGGGCGGGGGCTTCTTGTGGTGGGCCACGATCACGCTGCGGCCCAGCGACACCCCGGAGCCCGCCACCGCCCCGACGTCACCCCCGAAGTAGGCCTCCTCGCCGTGGTCGGAGATGTCGAGGCCGGTGATCTCGTCGTGCACGCCGGCGCGGACGTCCATCGTCAGGTACAGCAGGCCGAAGATGGCCGCGGTGCCCACCGCCGAGATCGCGACCGCGGCCAGCACCGCGAGGGCCTGGACGCCGAGCTGGGCGAGGTTCCCCGCCAGCACGCCGTCGGCGCCGCCCGGGTTGATCGCGCGGGAGGCGAACACGCCGGTCAGCAGCGCGCCCGTCATGCCCGCCATCCCGTGGCACGAGAAGACGTCGAGCGAATCGTCGAGCCGGGTGCGCGAGCGGACCTGCATGGCGGCGTAGCTCACGCCGGCCCCCAGCACGCCGATGGCCAGGGCCGCCGGCGCGCTGACGTAGCCGGCCGCGGGCGTGATGGCCACCAGGCCGGCGACCGCGCCCGTGGCGGCGCCCACCGCGGTCGCCTTGCCGAGCCGCAGGGTGTCGAGCGCCGCCCAGGTCACGAGCGCCGCGGCGGCGGCGGCGTTGGTGTTGACGAACGCCAGGGTGGCGATGCCGTTGGCGGCGAGCGCGGAGCCGGCGTTGAAGCCGAACCAGCCGAACCACAGCAGGCCGGCGCCGAGCAGCACCAGCGGGACGCTGTGCGGCGCGAGCGGCGTGCGGCGGAAGTCCTGCCGCGGGCCCAGGAGCCGCGCCACGACCAGCGCCGAGACGCCGGCGCTGATGTGGACCACCGTGCCGCCCGCGAAGTCCAGCGCGCCGCGCGTGGCGAGCCACCCGCCCTGGCCCCACACCCAGTGGGCCAGCGGGTCGTAGACCAGGAACGACCACAGCACCAGGAACGCCACGTAGGCGCGGAACCGCATCCGCTCGACGATCGCGCCCGAGATCAGCGCCGGCGTGATGATCGCGAACATGCCCTGGAACAGCGCGTGCGCCTGGTGCGGGATCGTGGCGGCGTACGCGGGCGCCGGCGCCACGCCGACGCCGCGGAACAGCGCCCACCCGAGACCGCCGAGCCAGCCGCTGCCGGGGGCGAACGCGAGGGAGTAGCCGGCGACGACCCACTGCACGCCCACCACGCCGAGCGCGACCACGCTCATCATCATCGTGTTGAGCGAGTTCTTGGGGCGCACCAGCCCGCCGTAGAAGAAGGCGAGGCCCACCGTCATCAGCAGGACCAGCGCGCTCGACATCAGCACCCAGGCGGTGTCGCCGGCGGAGAGCGCCGCCGCCGCGGCGCCCGCCGCCGCCGCCTGTGAGATCATGCGACTGCTTTCTCCCCGGAGAGCGCGACTTCGTTGTTCAGCAGGGCGGCGCGCTGCACCTCGTCGGCGTTCACCGCCGTCAGCGCGTCGTTGTTCTCCTCGCCGGTGCGGATCCGGATCACCCGCTCGATGGGCTGGACGAAGATCTTCCCGTCCCCGACCTCGCCGGTGCGCGCCGACGACACGATCGCGTCGATGGTGGCCTGGACGAACGGCTCCGACACCACCATCTCGATCCGCACCTTCTCGTGGAACTCCATCGCGAAGGTGGTGCCGCGGTACTGGCTCAACACCGCCAGCTCCCCGCCGTGGCCGACGACGCGGCTCAGGGTGATGCCGGTGACCCCGGCACGGTAGAGCGCCGCCTTCACCTCGGGGAGGCGCTCGGGACGCACGATCGTGGTGATGAGTTTCATGGAGGCACGCTAGGCCATCTTGTGCACTTTGTCAAGATTCTACTAGACAAAATACAGCAAAGGCGACTCATCTTAGGTGATTTGTGTCACGCTTCGCGCGAAATGCACAGTAATGTGCAAACAAAGTGCAGAACTGCGGGCGCGCGCCGGCCGCCGGCCGTCTACTGGTCGCCGCGCACCACCCGCGTCGGCACCAGCGGCGCCCGCACCGCCCGCCACACCGGGAACTCGCGCACGCCGCTCGATCCGTACACCAGCCCCGAGTAGGTCCCGAACTCGCTGGCGAGCAGGCGATCGAGCAGGCCCCACCGCGCGACCCCCCAGCCCTCCGGCTCCAGCAGGGCGAACACCAGCCGGCCCAGGGGCTGCGCGGTCGGCACGAACAGGGTGCCGGCGGGCACGGTGCGGGCGGCGCGCCGGTAGTGCCCGGTCACGGCGAGCAGGTGATGGCCCTGGAACTCGCCCGGCTGCCAGGTCAGCTGGTCGATCGCGAGGGTCTCGACGGTGTCGGCCCAGTCGGCCGCCAGGCGCTCGACCCGGATGCCGTGGAGCCGCAACAGGCGCGGCACCTCGCCCGCGCCCGGCGGCAGGAAGTAGCCGGCCGGCAGGGGCCGGCTCACCGAGTCCACGAACCGGTCCCTGACCGGGATGCGCACCGTGCGGTACTGCCCGGTGGGGGCGAGCCGGGGCCGCCCGCGCGGCGTGGTGTCGCCGGTGGCCTGCAGGACCTCGAGCACCACGGGCTCGGTGTCGCGGGCGACCATCGTGTACTGCACGGCGAGGTCGGGACGGGGCAGCGCCCCCGCGCCCTCCAGCGTCGTGGCGCGGTCGGCCTCGCGCTCGAGGCGCCGCATCTCGTCCGCGTGCGCGGCGGCGTACTCGAGGATCGCGACCAGGAGGTCGTGGGTCACGCGGACGCGGGTCCGGAAGTCGGCGTGCGAGTACGCCTCCGACAGAATCGCCATCCGCCCGCGCAGCCCGACGTAGTTGGTGCCGTACCAGCCGAGCGGCGCGTAGGTGTCCCAGCTCTTCGGCTCGACGGGGTCATCGACGTCGCCGTAGACGAAGAGGGGCTCGTGGTAGCGGGCTGCGAGCGTGCGCTGCAGGGCGGGCAGCATCTGATCGCGCACGTAGCGGGTCGGCCCGGCCGGGCCGATCGGCTCCAGGGGCGGCGCGTAGGTCAGCAGGTAGCCGTGCCGGGTGCCGTCGGTCGTGTGGCAGTCCACCATCAGCGCCGGGTCCCAGGTGTCGTAGATCCGCGCCAGGGACGCGCGCGTCTCGGGGCCCTCCGCCTTGAAGTAGTCGCGGTTGAGGTCGAGGTTGAGCCCGTCGGCCCGCTGGCCCACGAGCACCGGGCCGGCCTGCTCGGAGCGGTTCACGGCCACCGGGGCGAACGCGTCGTTGCCGTCGGGGTTGTAGTCGGGCGCCGCGAGGACCACCAGCGTCTGCAGCAGGTCGCGGCGCGTCGTGGCCAGCTCCCGCAGCAGGATCAGGATCGCTTCCTTCCCCTCCACTTCACCCGCGTGGATGTTGCCCTGCAGGTAGACCACCAGCTTGCCCGCCGCCGCCGCCTCGGCCGGCGAGGTGACCGCGGGCTCCGCGGCGACGGCGAGGTAGAGCGGCCGCCCGTACGCGGTGCGGCCCATCTCCTCCACCGCGAGCGGAGCGCCGGCGCGCTGGAGGCTGTCGAGGAACGCGCCGACCTCGGCGCTGGTGGACGTGGAGTCGAAGTTCGAGCGCTCGGCAACCGTGCGCGGCCAGGTCTGGCCGATCAACGGCGCGGGCGCGAGCAGGGCGAGCGCGAGCAGCGCGCGGACGGAAACGGGCATCGGGAACCTGGGGGATATGGAGTCGGCCAATCTACGCACGACGAGGTGGCCGGGAGAAGTGTGCGGGGTGCGGAACAGCTGCGAGACGCACAGCTGCGAGTGGTTACGAGACGTGAGTTCCTGGTCCACGGTTCTGGGCCGGCCTCGGGTCCCCACGGGGCCGGGCGGCCATCCCCTGCCGCGCGGGGACCCCGCCTTCCCCGGCCCCGGACGCTCGCCCGGCAACGGCCCTGCTGCCTCCCGACTCACTTCTCGCAACCACTCGCAACCCGGCGTCTCGCAACTCGCCCGCGCACTGCCTCCTCCTTCCTGTTCTCCGGTATATTGACGCAGCCCGATGAAGCCCATCCCCCTCGTCCTGTTGATCGCCGCCGTGGCGGCGCCGCTCGCCGCCCAGTGCCCCGACGGCACGCCGGCGCCGTGCCGCGCGCCGGCGCGCGCGCCCGCCTCCAACAGCATCGCCGTGCTCTACTTCGACAATCTCTCGCGCGACACGGCGGACGCGTACCTGGCCGAGGGGCTCACCGAGGAGCTGATCACGCGGCTGGGGGACATTCCGCGGCTCACGGTGAAGTCCCGCTACGCGGTCCGCCGCTACCGGACCGACAAGGACGTGGATCCGGCGTCGCTCGGCCGAGTCCTCGCCGTGACGTACCTGGTGACCGGCAGCGTGCAGCGGGCCGGCACCGAGCTCAGGGTGCGCTGCGAGCTGGCGCGTGCCACCACGGGCAACCGCGTGTGGGGTCAGGAGTACGAGCGCGGCGACGGCGACATCCTGGCGATCACGACCGACATCGCGCGCCGCGTGGCGAGCGGCGTGGCGGGCCAGCTCCTGCCCGGCGAGCGCACGGCGCTGACCGCCCGGCCGACCGACAACCGGGACGCGTTCGAGCACCTGGTGCACGGCAACGTGCTCCTGGCGCAGCGCACGCCGGCGTCGGTGCAGCGGGCGATCGGCGAGTACCAGGCGGCGGCGCGCCTCGATCCGCGCCTGGTCTCGGCGTGGGCCCGGATCGGGCTCGGCTACGCGATCTGGCTGGACTGGGGCTGGAGCGACGACGGCCTGGTGCCGCCCGACAGCTTCCTCGCCAACGGGATCGCCGCCGCCTCACGCGCGCTCGCCCTCGACTCGCTCAGCTCCGACGCGTGGCTGGCCTGGGGCTACCTGCAGATCTTCGCGCATCCGCGCGACCTGGCGGGCGCCGAACCGGCGATGCGCCGGGCGGTGGCCCTCGACCCGCGCAACGCCGAGGCGTGGTCCCAGCTCGGCGATCTGCTCACCTACATGCAGCGCGATTCGGAGGTGCCGGAGCTGCTCCGCCACGCCCTGGCGATCGAGCCGGGGCGGCCCATCTCCCTGGTGAACCTGTCGGGCTCCGAGCCGCCGCGGCGGGGCCTCGCGCTGCTGGACAGCGCGCTGGCCATCGACCCCGCGTTCTACAACGCCTATCTCACGCGCGCGGGCGTGAGGCTGACGCTGGGCGACACGGCCGGCGCGCGGGCCGATGCCGCGACCTTCACGCGGCTCGCGCCACCGGGCACGGCATGGATCGCGCGCGCGAGCACCCTCGACGCCCCGATGGCCTTCGGCGACACGGCCAGGTCCGCGGCCGATGCGCGGCAGATGCTGGCCGCCCTGCCCCCGACGGGCCGCATCGCCATCCGGATCGGCACGCCGCTCGCCCGCACACTCTACGTCGCGGCGCACGACACGGCCGACGCGATCGCCGTCGGCGAGCGCATGCAGCCGGGGGCACTGCTGTGGCGGTTCGGGCTCAAGGACGTGGACACCGGCGAACCCGGGCTGCCGCCGCGCATCCGGGCGCTGGTCGAGGCGTCGCGGCCTCCCTGGGCCAAGCCCGCACGCTAGACGAGGAGCCGGGAGGCGGGATTCAGGTCAGTGGCGAGACGGCAAGCTGCGAGTGGTCGACCGCTCGGTACTGGGCGTCTTACAACTCCCCTGCAATCTCCTAACCGACCACCGCTCTCTTGGTGGGCTCCCACACGGCATTCACCTCGCCCCGCAGCGCGCGCAGCCAGGCGTCGAGCGCGGCGACGATCCCCGAGACCACGTAGGCGGGCACCGAGACGATCCTCGGCGCGTCCCGCCCCTCCGGCCACCACCACCCCACCGCGGCCAACAGCAGCGGCAGCACGCACACCGCGGCGAGCAGCCAGGAGTGGAGCCCCGCCGCCAGCAGCAGCCACCCGACGGCCGCCAGCACGAGTCCCCAGGGCGCCAGCCAGCGCACCAGCTTGTGGCTCGCCAGCATCCACGCGAACGCGCCGTAGCGCAGCGGATTGAGGAGCGCGCGCTTGTACCACAGCGTCTCGAGCCCGCGCACCAGGGTGCGCACCTTGCGGCGGTACTCGCCGTGCAGCGAGCGGATGCGCGGCACGAAGCACGCGGCCTCGTCGACCGACACGGCGCGGAAGCCGTGCTCACGCGCGATGAGGGCGCAGGCGAAGTCGCGGCTGAGGGCCGGGGGGAAATCGGTCACGTGCAGCGGCTTGCGGATGGCGTAGAAGCAGCCCGACGCGCCGACGATCGAGCCCACCCGCGTCTCGAGGCCGCGCACCCACATCTCGTAGCCCACGTAGCCCGACTCGCCGACGTTGAGGTCGGCGTCGAGCTGCGCGACGCTGAGGTCGCGCCCCGAGGCCACGCCGACCGTCGGATCGGCGAACTGCGCGATCAGCGGCTTCAGCGCCCCGGGCGCGATGCGCACCGAGGCGTCGGTGTTGACCACGATGTCGCCCGTGAGGTGCGCCCGGGCCAGGTTCTCCGCCGCGATCTTGCCGCCCCGCACCGGGGTGCGCAGCAGCTCCACGCCGCGGCCCGCGTAGCCGCGCACGATCTCGTCGGTGCGGTCGGTCGAGCCGTCGGACACCACCAGGATCTGGCGCCGGCCGGGATACTCGGTGGCCAGGATCGCGTCGAGGGTGGCCGCGATGGCCCGTTCCTCGTTGTAGGCCGGGACGGTGATGCTGATGGAAGGCCACTCGGCGGGCTCGCGCGCCGCCGCCGGCCGCGTGCGCACCAGGCTCAGCAGCTTGAGGACGATCGGGTAACCGAAGTACGCGTAGCCGGCGGTGCACAGGCCGAGCGCCAGGAGGACGATCGCCGCGGTCATGGCACCCGGTAGCTGGCCCCGTCGAGGAGGACCTCGAGGATGCGGTCGGCCGTGTGGCCGTCCCAGCGCTCGATCGGCCGCGCGGCGCCGCGCCGGGCCTCCAGCGCCGCCGTCGCGGCCGCCAGGATCGCGCCGCGCTCCGCCTTCACCAGGCGGTTGGTGCCCTCGGTGCAGGTGATCGGCCGCTCGGTCGAGGGCCGCACCGTGAGGCACGGCACGCCCAGGAACGTGGTCTCCTCCTGCAGCCCGCCGGAGTCCGTGACGACCAGGGCCGACTGCTCCACGAGCCCGAGCGTGTCGAGGTACGGGATCGGGTCGAGGAGCTTCAGCGCCGCTCCCGGCGGCGCCGTCCAGCCCATGTCGGCGATGCGCGCGCGGGTCCTGGGGTGCACCGGGAAGACGACCGGCAGCCGCGCGGCCAGCTCGCCCAGGGTGTCCAGGATCTCGCGCAGCGTGGCGGGCGCGTCCACGTTGTTGGGCCGGTGCAGCGTCACGAACGCGAACCGGCGGCCGTCCACCCCGACGCGCCGCGCCGCGCCGTTCTCGCGGGCCCGCGGCAGCGACGCCACCAGGGTGTCGATCATGATGTTGCCCACCAGGTGCACCCGCTCGCCGGGGACGCCCTCGGCGCGGAGGTTGTCGTTGGCGTCGCGCGAGGGCGTCAGCAGCCAGTCGGCGAGCCGGTCGGTGACCACGCGGTTGATCTCTTCGGGCATCGTCCAGTCGCGGCTGCGGAGCCCCGCCTCGACGTGGGCCACCTTGATGCCGAGCTTGGCGGCGACCAGCGCGGCCGCGACGGTCGAGTTCACGTCGCCGTAGACGAGGACGGCGTCGGGCTTGTCGGCGAGGACCACCGGCTCGAAGCGCTGCATGATCAGCGCGGTCTGCGCGGCGTGGGAGCCGGAGCCGACCTCGAGGTTGTGGTCGGGCCGCGGGATGCCCAGCTCGGCGAAGAACGCGTCCGACATTTCCGCGTCGTAGTGCTGGCCGGTGTGGACGATGACGTGACGGAGCCCCGGGCGCCGCGCCGCGGCGCGCGCCACGGGCGCGAGCTTCATGAAGTTGGGACGCGCTCCCACCACCGAGAGCAGCGTGCCAGGCGCGCGGCCCACGAACGACGTCCTACTTCACGAGCTGATAGAGGGCGTAGAACGAGATCGGAATCTGCAGCGCGTAGATGAGGAGCTGCGCCGTCTGCCCCGGGTTGGGCGGCGCAATGACCGGCACCACGATGGCATCTCCCGCCTGAAGGTCCAGGGCGCCGATGGTCCGGCGCTCCTGCATCGCCACCTGCAGCGAATCGGGCGACCACAGCACGTCGTGCCCCCGCTCGACGAACGCCTTGGCCAGGCTCGAGCCGACCGCGAGGCCGCCGGCCGCGGTGATGGCGTCGGCCACCAGCGCGTCGCGCGGCAGCGCGTAGAAGCCGGCCCGCACCACGCCGCCGGTGACGGCGATGCGGGTCAGCAGCTCCACCCGCACGACGGCCTGGTGGTACACGCTGTCCACGGCGATCGTGAGGCGATCCACCAGCTCGGAGCGCAGCACGCCCTGGAGGGGCACCGGCCCCACGACCGGCAGCACCAGCGCCGGTCCCTGCGCCACCGTGAAGCTGTCCGACAGGTCCTTCTGCTCCGAAACCCACAGCCGCAGGCGGTCGCCCACCCGCATGTCCCCGTCCCGGAGGCGGGTCTGGATCTCGTCCACGTCGCCCCTGGCCTCCGCCCGCAGCTCCGGGCTGTAGGCGGGGGACGCGGCGGCGGCCTGGTAGCGCGCCAGCACCTGCACTAGCGCCTGGCGGGTGATGCCGGGATCGCGATAGTCCCAGGGATCGGGCTGCTGCGCCGCCGCGGGCCGCGCCGCAAGGACGAGGCCGAGGGCCAGGCAGGCGCCGAGCGCCGGCCGGCGGAAGCTCACGGGGGCCGTCACGAGCCGCTCCCCTTCCCCGGCAGCGCCCGCAGCACGCTGTCGGCGCCGCTCTCCTCCGAGGTCTCGTAGCCGGGCAGGTACGAGTAGTGGTAGTAGTGCTCGTAGCCCTGGCCGGGCCGCACGTCGTTGAGGACCGCGCCCAGCACCCGGATCGGCAGGCGGCTCACGGCGCCCAGCTTGGCCAGGGCGAACTCCCGGTCGGTCACGCCGGTGCGCAACACCAGCACCAGGTTGCCGGTGAGCGTGCCGACGACCAGGGGATCGACCCCGGCGCCGAGCGGCGCGCAGTCCACGATGATGACCCCGTACTGGTTCCTGAGGCCGATCAGCAGCTGCGACATGGCGGCCGAGGCCAGCAGCTCCGGGCCGGCGTTCTTGCGGGTGCCGCAGGCGATGAAGTCCACGCCGTCGATGGACGTCTTCTGGACGATGTCCTCGCGCGAGGCCTGCCCGCCGAGGTGGTCGATCAGGCCCGGCTTGCGCGGCCGCTCGAACACCCGGTGGAGGCTGCCGCGGCGGATGTCGCCGTCGATGACCATCGTGCGGTGGCCGGCGTCGGCGAACGAGACGGCCAGGTTCGAGGCGAGGAACGACTTGCCGTCGCCGCCCGCGGGGCTGGAGATCACGATCACCAGCGGGCCGGCGGAGCCGTAGGCGTGCTGGAGGTTGAGCCGGATCGAGCGCAGCGCCTCGACCACCTGCGCCTGCGTCTCGGCGCCGGCCAGGCGGTTGCCGTTCCGCAGCCGCGGAATGGCGCCCAGGATCGGCAGGCCCATCCCGTCGGTGACCTGCTCCGGGTAGCGCAGCCGGCGGTCGAGCCGGTCGAGGAACAGCGCCAGCACCACCGAGCCGCCGAGCCCGCCGACGATGCCCAGCAGCAGCAGCATCTTGGCGCGGCTCGCCAGCGCCTTCTCGGGCGGCACGGCGCGGTCCAGGATCCGCACCTCGGGGATGCTGCTCACCTCCGCCAGCCGCGCCTCCTCGTAGCGCTGCTGCAGCGTGGTGTAGAGGTTCTCGGCGATCGAGACGTCGCGCCGCAGCCGCGCCTCCTCGATGGCGCGCTGCGGGATCTGCTGCAGCTCGTGCGACGCCGAGCCGATCCGCGAGTCGTCGTCCCGCACCCGCGCCCCCAGCTGGACCGCGAGCTTCTGCGCCAGCTCCGGCACCGAGTGCCGCTGCAGGTCGGCGATCTCCGCGTTGAGGCGCTGCAGCGGCGGGTACACGCTGCCGAACTGCAGCCGCATCGCGCGGGCCTCGGCTTCCTTGGTGGCGAGCTGGGTCAGCGCGGTCGACAGCTCGGCCGAGTTGCGCACCGACGGGATCACCTCGAGCTGCATCGCCGCGACCTCGGAGTCGCGCTGCGACATCGCCGCCAGGATGTTCTGGCGGTCGCGCTCGAGCTGGTCCCGCTCGACCCGCATCTCGAAGAACGACCGGAACACCGGGTCGCGGGTCTCCTGCAGGCCGGGCGTGACCGGCGACGCCTGCTCGGAGGGCAGCGTGATGGTGTGGACGCGGAAGGTCTCGAGCGCGCCCTCGGCGCGCCGCAGGTCGGTGTACGACGAGGTGAGCTGCTCGTTGAGGATCTTGCTCAGCTCCGAGAGCTTCTGCCGCTTCAGCTCCGCCGCCACCTCGACGAACCGGTCCGCCACCGCGTTCAGCGTCGTCGCCGTCGCGTTGGGGCTCGGGCCCATCAGCTGCAGCTTGAGGAAGCTGCCCTGCTGCGGCAGGATGGCCTGCAGCTCGTCCCGCAGCGTCAGCGCCGCATCGCGCGGGTCCCGCACGCGGAAGTGGATCTGCCGGCCCGGCCACAGGTCCCGGGCCGTGGGCACCCACTCGAGGCCCTCGGCGTTGCCCACCGAGTCGCCGACGGCGCCGCGCTGAACCACCCGCTCGGCCGCCGACAGCGTGAAGGTGCGCCCGTCCTTCGAGACGTCCAGGCGGTAGTCCGCCGGGGCGAAGGCCGACTTGAGCTGGAGCGTCGAGAACACCGCCCGGTCGGCCGGCTGCTTGGTCACGAGATAGAAGCGCTGCTGCCGGACCACCTCGTCCAGCACCACGAACGACTGCAGCAGGTCCACCCACGACGACCACTGCAGCAGGTTCGCGGACTGGATCGGGCCCGTGTTCTGCGCGCCGCTCGACGTGGGCACCTGGATCCACAGCGTGGCCTGCGCCTGGTACACCGGGGGCTGCATGTGGCTGAGGACGAAACCGGCCCCGGTGCCGGCCATGGTGATCAGGATGATCAGCCACTTCCGCCGCACCAGCGCGGCGGCGAGACGGCGCACGTCGAGCGGCTGCTCCTCGTCGGGCGGCGTGCGCGACGCCAGGTCGACCCACGGGCCCGGAGGCATCGCCCCCACTGGCACGGGCAGGGAGCGGGAAGACTCGGGCTGCTCGGGAACGCTGTCGTTCACGCTGTGACCACCCAGACTCGGTTGAAATCCATGTCGGGACTTTGGGCCTAATCTAGTACCCCG